>JAYTVG010000471.1:0-1633 GCA_043744135.1 Deltaproteobacteria bacterium
CTGCAAGGCGACTGCATCGCTGGTGTGTGTGCGCAGCCCGTGCGCGGCGAGACCTGCGAAAGTGACAGCCAGTGTGGATCGCTCGTTTGCCTCGTTGGCGTCTGCGACGACGCGCCAACGTCGGGCCCGTGCACGTTGTCAAACGCCTGTGCCATAACGGCGGCGTGCGTCGACGGCAGTTGCGTGGTGCTCCCCGGTGACGGCGACACGTGCGTCAACGGCGCGTGCGCGGTGGGCGCGTACTGCGACGACACCAACACCTGCACCACGCTGTCGACCACGGCTGCGGTGTGTTCGACCAACGCCAGCTGCGAAAGCAACGAATGTATTGGCGGGCAATGCTCGACCGTTGCCGCGTCGTGTCAGGGCGACCCGCAATTCTTTCAACTCGCGGTGACGTTCTCCGTGCTGTTGCCGCTGCGCCAGCGTGTGCTGCGACGGCGGCGCGCGTTGCTAGACGGGCGACACACAGGCGCTTAGCGTCAACGTCATGATCGACTTCGTCTTACACATCGACAAGCACCTCGCGCACCTCGCCACCGAATATGGCGTGTGGGTGTACGCGATCATGTTTTTGATCGTGTTTGTGGAGACGGGGTTGGTGGTGATGCCGTTTTTGCCCGGTGACTCGCTGTTGTTTGCGGCGGGGGCGCTGTGCGCGGCCAACACGGACGCGACGCGGGGCATGCACATCGGCGTGCTAATTCCACTGTTGGTGACGGCCGCTGTCGTCGGCGACCAATGCAACTATTGGATCGGCCGCGTGGTCGGCCCGGCGTTTTTGGAGCGCGAAAAGCTGCCGTTCATCAAGCGCGCGCACGTGCAAAAGACCCAGGGCTTTTATGACACCTACGGCAAAAAGACCGTCATCTTAGCACGCTTCGTGCCGATCGTGCGCACGTTTGCGCCGTTCGTCGCGGGCGTCGGCAAGATGCACTACGCGAGCTTTTTGACCTACAGCGTCGTCGGTGGCGTGCTGTGGGTGTGCATCTGTTCGCTGGCGGGTTTGTTTTTTGGCCAAATCCCGATCGTGAAAAACAACTTCGAGTTGGTGGTGCTCGGCATCATCGGTGTCAGCGTGCTGCCGATGGTGTTTGAACTCGGCAAAGCGTGGCTCCAGGCGCGCAAGGTGGGGACTAGCGCTTGATGCTGTGCCGCGCTGCCGCGTGCGGTACCTGGCAATCACGCGCCCCCGTGACGCGCGGGTAAAACTTCGCTAGCACCCTCGTATGCTGCGCCCACTTCACCTCGCCATCACTGTTGTCGGTTTGACTTTGCTGCCCGTGTGCACCGCCGGCACGAGCGGTGAGGGCGAAGGGGAAGGTGAAGGCGAAGGGGAAGGTGAGGGCGAAGGTGAGGGTGAAGGCGAGGGCGAGGGCGAGGGCGAATGCGTCAGCCAGTGCCTCAGCGATGTCCTCGGTGTCTATTGCGATCCAAGCCCCAAGGACCTCGACTGCACGGTGAGCACGCTCGACGACAGTTGTTTTGAGCTCAGCGCTGCGTGGGGCGTGGACTGTGGTGTTGCGGTCGGCGGCACCTGCCACAACGGCGCATTTGAGGCCGTGTGCATCGACGACACCGCGGGCTGCGTGGAGACCTCACCCACCACGGGCACGTGCGTCGGCGGGCAGGC
>JAYTVG010000472.1:0-1630 GCA_043744135.1 Deltaproteobacteria bacterium
CCCGGCATCACCACCGTGACCTCGTGCCCTTGCGCGCCGAGCGCACGCGCCAGCCCGCTGACGGCGTCACCAAGTCCACCGGATTGAGCGAGCGGCGCGCATTCGGCCGCGACAAACATAATGCGCACGCGTGAGCACTCCTCGGCAAAGAACTGGCAACACTACCACCGCGACCATAGCCGCATTCGACAGCGCAGTGCGCGCCGATGGAGCGGCGCCGACGTGCGCTTTGCTGCACTCGAGGTCGATGGGCTTGAGTGTTCATCTCCCGAGGTCGATGGGCTTGATTGTTCATCTCCCGAGGTCGATGAATGTGCCTGGTGGCGGTACGGGAGGATGCGATGGAGATTGCCCTGTGTCTGTCGGGCGGCGGCTATCGCGCTGCGGCGTTTCAGCTCGGCGTGTTGCGCGCACTGCAGCGACTGTCGTTGCTCGACGACGTCAAGCGTGTGTCCACGGCGTCGGGCGGAACCATTGTCGCGGCGCGATGGCTCGCGGGACTGTCGCGCCACGAGACGTTTGATGTGTTTGATGTCGCGATGCAAAAATTTCTCGTCGACACCAATGTCGTGCAGCGCGCGCTCGATCGCCTGAGCACAAGTGCGTCACCAAGTCTCATCTGTGAGGCGGCCAACGTTTACGATGAGCTTTTGGACGGCCTTCGGTGGCCGCAGCTTGAGCGTGGGCGCTTCGCGGAGATCGTCTTTAACGCCACCGACTTTCACAGCGGCAATGCCTTTCGCTTCGTGAAAAGCGACAACGCTCTCGTTGAGATCGGCAACGCCGGCTACCACCTTAAAGACGCCGAGCTTGGCACCATGCGCGTCGCTGACGCGGTGGCGGCGTCGTCGTGTTTCCCGGGTGCGTTTGAGCCCATCGTGTTCCCGACCGACTTCGCGGGTGTCGTGGTGAACCCCAAGGCGGTTTCGGTCCCGCTCATGGACGGCGGCATCTACGACAACCAGGCGACGTCGTCGTTGTTGCTCGCGTACGGACGCGCCCGCCCCCCCGCGCTGGACTTGATGATCGTTGCCGACACCGACCAACATGGCGACGTGTACAACACGAAGTCGGCGCGCGCGGTGCCGTTTGGCCGCTTTCGCTTGCGCACGGCGTATTTGTTTTTGGGGCTCGTCGCGCTGGTGGTGGCGATGGCGGCGGCGGCGGGCGTGGTCGGTGTCGTCGTTGGTCCGCGCTGGTGGCACCGCGCAATTGCGGCGAGCGCGACGCTTGGCTGCGGTGGGTTCGCGGGCATCTTTGTCGTTTTGCGCGCGGCGCTGTGGCCCAAGCTGATGGCGCTGGTGCCGTATGAAAACGCCGCGGTGTGGCGCGCGATCAAAGACGTGCGCATCAACCACATCTTCAACATGGTGTCGCTGCGCGCGGATTCGGTGTTGGCGCTGACCGCACGCGCGTTTATGGGGCGGATCCGAGGCATGACCTACAGCCGGCTGTTTTCGGTGCAGGCACTTCAGGGCAAGGTCTGCGCCGTGCAAATCTATGCGCTCGCGCAACATGACAACGTCAAAGTGCGAGCGCTGGCGTTGCGCGCGCAGGCCACGCCGACGGCACTGTGGATGCAGCCTACACAAATGAATGACGCGATCGCGTGCGGTGAGCTCACGACCTA
>JAYTVG010000473.1:0-1627 GCA_043744135.1 Deltaproteobacteria bacterium
AGTGGAGCGGGAGACGGGATTCGAACCCGCGACCCCGAGCTTGGGAAGCTCGTGCTCTACCAACTGAGCTACTCCCGCGTGACCTGAACCATGCGACCGCACCGCGCGCGTGTCAACGCACAACCACAGATCCGTGTGCTTTTGCGTTTCACCACTCGCAACTGCCGTGCAGCTGCGCCAGGATGCGCCCAATCGTCACTTGAGCGCACGAGCCGCGACGAAACGGAGAGCCATGGCGACACCGATGTCCTTTCATGATGAGCGCACCTCACAAGACGGCGGCGACTACGCGTACGCGCAACCCAAGGTCGGTCGCAAAGAGCGGCCGTTTTTGATCGTGAGTCTGGTGGGGGCGGTGCTGGGCACGCTATTTTCGGGGGTGTCGACGAGCGATTTTATCTCGCACCTCGATCGCCAGGTGCACTCGATCCACTGCTCGTTTTTGCCGGTGGGCAACGGTGAGCTTGGTGAAAGCGGCTGTCGCACGGTGATGATGTCGCCGTACTCGTCGTTTTTTAAGGCGAGCATGTGGGGCGGGCTGCCCATCAGCTTGCTATCGCTCGCGGTGTTCGCGTACCTGATTATGCGCATCGCACAATTTATCGTGGCGAAGGAGGTCAGCAAACGCGAGACGCTGTTTTTGCTCGCCGCCGCGACGTTGCCCGCGCTCATGACGATCGTGTACGCGTACATCGCCATTAGCAAACTCGACGCCGTGTGCAAGCTGTGCGTCGGCGTGTACACGTCGTCGGCGTTGGTGTTTGTGGGGGCGTTGCTCGCGCATGTGAACGCAGCGCCCAATCCCTCGCGTGCGTCGCCGATGGGAGCCTATGCGCGTTGGTTTGGCGAAGGCTGCATTTACGTGGCGGTGCTCGCGATGTTCTATCTGTTGTTTGCGCCCGCAGCACCGAAGTCCGCGCAAGGCTGTGGCACGCTGGTGAAAAAGGACGACCCAAGCGTGCTCATCACGCTCGGGCCACAAGGGCGCGGTCACACCACGCCCGCGTTGTCGGTGCTCGACCCGCTGTGCCCCGCGTGCAAGGCGTTCGACGATCGGCTGAACTCAAGCGACCTGCCAAGCAAACTGTCGATGCAAACCGTGCTGTTTCCGCTCGACGCCACCTGCAACTGGATGGTGAAGGAGTCACTGCATCCTGGCGCGTGCGCGGTCAGTGAGGCGATGCTGTGCGACAAAGATCAAGCGCAAGAGGTGCTCGATTTTGCCTTCGCGCACCAAGAAGACCTGCGCAACATGGCGAAGGAATCAGACGACAAGATGCGCCAGCATTTGGAGAGCAAGTTCCCCAGGCTCAAAGGGTGCTTAGGAAGTGCGAAGATCAAAAACCTCGTCAATAAATCGCTGCGCTTTGCTGTGGCAAACGCGCTACCGGTGCTGACGCCGCAGCTGTTTATCGGTGACAAGCGCGTCTGCGACGAGGACACCGACCTCGGACTTGAGTACACCGTCAACAAGATGTTGGAACAAACACCCGCGCAGCGAGGTCGCTAGTGGAGGCCACGATGAAAGACACACCGCTCACGCTAGGTTTGTTCGTCGGCTGTTTGGTGCTGCCGATCGCGTTTGTGGCCATGCACGAGCGCAGCGCTGCCGACCGCATGGTGCAAA
>JAYTVG010000474.1:0-1621 GCA_043744135.1 Deltaproteobacteria bacterium
GGGCGTGCACCACGCCGGCAAGATGGTGGAGGTGGGCAAGGTGTTTGCGGGCACCACCAACGCCTCACGTGCTGAGCTCGATGCGCTGTTGACGTCGAACAAGTCGCCGGTCGCCGAAGTGCGCTACCTGTACGCCACCGACGACCACCAACTTTATCAACCGGTGTTTGTGCGCTTGCGTGACGACAAACCGGCGCGCTTATGCGTCCGTGGTCAGCTCAAGCAAACCAACAAAGACGTGTTAGTCTAAGCTTTCCCACGTGCCTTGCAGCAGCATCGCCATGCGCATCGCCATCTGTGGATTTTGTGTCAGCTGTTGCCCCCACGCGCTCGCGCATGCGCCCCACTGCGCGGGCGTTATCGCGTGCGCCTCAAACAACGCCAACACATCGGCACCGCGCTGCATCGCCACCAGCAGCCCGACATAGTCAAGCAACGTGGGCAGCGCGCTGTCAGGCACGCAGACCACCGCATCCATCGGCAACGTGTCGCCGCAAAAACGCCAACGGTGTCCAGCGTGCACGGTGCTCGGCACCGAGTGCGAGGCGGCAGCGACGACGGTAGGCGTGGCCGTTTGCGTCTCGATGGTTCGCAACATGGGTGACGGCTCAGGTTCGCAGTCACGCGCAGGTTCAGGTTCAGGTTCAGGTCGCGCTCGCAGCAGCGCTTCGTCCATCAGCCGCAAACGCACGCGGATGTCGTCAACGAAATGGTTCGCGTCGGGGTCGTTTGCCGCGAGTGGCCACGGCCCGGCGTCGACCACGTGCAACAGCGCGGTGACGCGTACGCGCAGGCGATCGGCGGCAACGGTGTGGTCGGCATCAAGCGGGTCATCGCAGTAGGGGTCCGCCACGCCGCACACCACGCAAAAACACGACGCCAGCGCTTGGCGCGGATGCGACAGCACGAGCGGCATGGCTTTATCAAAGACCGCTTCGAGCAAGGCGGGCCTGCCAGCTGGGTCGTAGACGTCGGCGTGTTGGCGCGCGGCCGTTGTGACATCCCACAGCGCCGCATGTTCGGTGTCGAGCTGCGCGTACAACGCGAACCACTCGACCGCGCTCGTCGGGCGCAATGCCGAGCCCACCGGTTGTTCGTCGCGCCAGTTTTCAAACGTGCTGCGCCATCCGTCAAATGCCAACCACAGCGCTCGTCGTTCGTCGCGATGGCTGAGGTAGCGCGAGCGCCACCACGCCTTCATGCCGTCCATCGCGGAGTTGCCGCTGTTGCTCGCGGTCGCGCGCGAGACAGCGCGCACAAACGCCGGCGTGCCCTGATGGCGCGACCACCAATGCACAAGGGCAGGGGTCAACTCGGCCGCGTCACCGGCATCGCTGCCACGGGAAAGTTGCGTCGACAACAGCGCTGCGACGATGACCCGCGCGTGGTCGTCATCTTCAAGCAGCGGCGCCAAGACATCGAGCTGTGCAAGCGAAGCGTGGGCAATAAACGTGCGCAGCAGGCGGTGCTGCACAAGCTCGCGCGTGGTTGCGTCGCCAGCTGTGCGCGCGTTCGTGCACGCCAGCGCGACGCGACTGACAAACGGCGACAACAGCGGCGGACAGCTACCAAGCGGCGCATGCAGCGCTTGCGCCACTGCGTCGAGGGCGTCCCACGCTTG
>JAYTVG010000475.1:0-1620 GCA_043744135.1 Deltaproteobacteria bacterium
GGCGCTGTTGACGATTGTGCAGCGGTCGACTACCAAAAAAGGGTGCCCGACCCCAGCCCCTCAACCGCCGCGCGCTCCAGCAGCTCGCAACGTCCTTCCTCCAGTAACGACGTAGGCACGGTCGTTTTCAAGAAGTACGGAAATCGCCGCCTGTACGATACCAATGCCTCGCGCTACGTTACGCTCGTGGAGGTCGAAGCGATGGTGCAGCGGGGTGTCGACGTTCAAGTCCTGGATGCCAAGACCAACGACGATCTCACCAAAGAGGTACTCGTACAGATCATCTTGGAACGTGACAGCGCCAAAGAGATGTTGCCGACGAGCTTGTTGAAGCAGGTCGTGCGGATGCAATCGTCCCCCCTTAAAGAGTCGTTTACGCGGGTGCTGCAAGACTCGCTAGATGGGTTCTTGCAGACGCAGCGCAAAATCGTTGAGGGGCAGCGGTCTTTGGTGCAAAGCACCATTCAAGCGGCTCAGGCGCTGCCGTTTTCGCCCTGGAGCACGTTTGGGTTCGGGGGCCCGCCACCTGCTGTAGGCTACGCGCCCGAACAGCAGCAGCGCGATAGCGGGCTGCGTGACGCTGAGATGGACCAGCTGCGCCGCGAGGTGCAACAGACGCAACTGTTGCTGCGCCAGTTCATGCAGCAGCAAGCGCAGCAAATGGAGCCAGCGAAAGGGAAGCGCTCCAAACGCAAATAAATGGTGCGGTGCACAAAAATGCTTGACCATTGTTCGGTCGCTAACGATAGTTGCCGAAACCAACAGGAGTCAGCGCATGGATACGAAGACACAGTCGCCGCACGCAGCTCAGCCTGAGCCCAGCAACGCCTTCGGCACCTTCAGCCAGTTTTGGAAGCACGAGACACAGCACGTGCTTGACGAAAGCACCCATGCGGCGGAGCGCATGATGGCGGAGGCTGAAAAGGGCGTGGCTGAAATGAACAAGCTCGCCTTGGTGCAAATGAAGGTGGCCAGCGAGGCGACGAGAGCGTTTTTCGCCGGCATCAAAGTGATGACTCGCTAAAGTTGTACTTGAGGCAGCGTTCGCGTTCCTGCGGGGACGCGGCGCGAACACGGAGATGCCGATGCGCGGATTAAAGGACAAGCTTGTGTTTGTGACTGGCGCCGCCAGCGGTATTGGCCGCGCCACCGCGCAGCGCTTCGTTGAAGAGGGTGCACGCGCGGTGCTTTGCGATGTGCGGCCCCTCGATGATGCCGGTCTTTTGGCGCTGGGTGCGAGCGACAGGGCGGACGCGCGGGTCCGCTATTTACAATGCGACATCGCGACCGTCAGCGGTCGCGATCGAATGGCCGAAGCGATGGCGGGCGGCGTTGACGTCCTCATCAACAACGCTGGCATCACCCGCGACGCTAGCGTCCTTAAGATGCCCGTATCGGACTGGGACCAGGTCATCGCCGTCAACCTGACAGCAGTTTTTGCGCTTGCACAAAGCGCTGCGCGGGTGATGAAGGCCCAGCGCAGTGGCGTCATCCTCAACGCCGCGTCGGTGGTGGCGCACAACGGCAACTTCGGGCAGGCCAACTACGTCGCGGCCAAAGCAGGCGTCATCGGCCTCACAAAGACGCTGGCGCGCGAACTCGGTCGCAGCGGTGTGCGCG
>JAYTVG010000476.1:0-5147 GCA_043744135.1 Deltaproteobacteria bacterium
CCGGTGAAGGTGTTACCGCCCGGACAACAAACCCTAACCTTCGGGTGATGCTGCAAAGCGCCGACGCGGTTGCACTTCGTTGCGTAGTGCAGGGACGCCGTGGTCACTGCCGCTCAAGAGATGCCGCGGGAGCGGCGGCTTGCGCAGCCTTAGGGGCGCTGAGGTCAGCCTCCCACGTCTTGAACCCTCTCTTGTTGACGCGCACCTTGTACTTGCCGTCGTCTACGTTTGAGAAGCGGTACTGGCCCGAACGCGTGGTGGTTGCGCGCTGCACGACGGTGCCGTCTTTGTCCACGAGCTCGACCTCGGTATTGGCTGCAGCGTCGTCGCCGTCGATTTGAACTTGGCCTGCGACCTCCGCAAAGTTTTCTGTCTGCGCTTCGTAGGTGTCGTGGGTGAAGATGGTTTGTTGGGTGCCGCGGGCGGTACCACTGGCATCTACAAGCGAGACCAGCGCCGTGAAGCGCCCGCCGCTTTTGCCCGCGTACGTCCACGACATTGGACCCTCGACGGACGCGAACTCCACCTTGGCGACCTCGCGTTTGATGTCGTCTAAGATCACGATGCGAATCTTCGACTTCATGCTGTCGGGGGCGAGGCTGCGAAAGCCCAAGACGGTGTGGTCGACGTCGAAACGCGCGCCCAGGTCCTGCACGAACGCGTCGCCAGCGTACACGATGATGCGACGGCGCGATTGCTTGCCACTGCTGCCCGTGGCGACCACGTCCACGAGGTGAGGCCCGGTGCTGAGCTTGGTGCCGTCAATGTTCGCCGATAGCGTCGCACCGCATGCGCTGGCGACGGTGAGGTCGTCGACAAGCAGCTCGATGGTCTTCACGCTCGCGCCGGTGTTGTCGGCCGCGCTCACTTTGACCGTATTGGCGTCGAGCACGCGCTGCCCGTCGATGAGTCCGACAAGATCAACCGAAATCATGTCCATCGACACCAAGCCAAGCACCGCCCACATCGCCTCGGCCTTCGCGAAACCGGCGCCGCCCCAACCGCCGCTGGCCTCTTGGTGGTTGAGCAGCCACGCGGTCGCTCGCACCACAGCGTGGTCGGCGTCGCTGCGGCCCGCGAGGCGCAACACGTAGGTCGCTTGCCCGGTGGCAAACGCGTTGGACGCATCGGCGGCGTGAAAGCCAAAGCCACCATCTTGATGTTGCATTCGCAGCACGACGCGCGCGAGCGCTGCGATGAGCTTGTCGCCGGCGCCAGCGCCCGCAGCGTGCAGCCCCATGATCGCGTGGTCGAGGTCTTGCAGGTCATCGCCGCCGTCGCTCATTTGCTTGCCTTGCAACGTCAGCCACGCATCAGCACGTCGGATCGGAACGAGCCAACGCGTGTCGGCGGTACGCGCATGCACTTGGCGCCACGTGATGAGCGCTTGCGCGGTCGCTTGCACGCGGCCGGCCGCGATCGGCAAGTTGTCGTAGCTTTGGCGTACGCTGCCGTCTTTATCTTGTGCGTCGAGCAGCGCCGTCGCTGTCGCCTCGAGCTCGTGACGCAACTTAGGACCAACGCGCTCATCGTAGTGCGCGAAGGCGGCCCCCCCGAAGGTCTTTGAGGTCTCAGGGAGGTACGATGACTCTCCCACCGTCAGGCCGAACTTGCCGTGCGCGCCGCCCGAGATTTCGGTCATCCCCCACACCATGCTGTCGAGCTGCTCGCTGTTCACTGAGAATTGGTGACTTTTGCCGACGGTCATCGCCTCCATCGTGACCGCTTGCACGTGGCACCCGTAGCACTTGTTGCGATCTTGCCACTGCACAGCAGCCTTCGCCAAAAAATCGAGGCCACGTTGTGCAGCGGCGCGCGCCTTCGGGTCACCTTGGGGCACGGTGGCGGCGTTGCTGCTGGAGGTCGGCGTGTCGACGCACGCGGCTGCAGGGGCGAGCGTTGAGGTAGCGGCGAGCGCGAACAAGACAGCAAGCATCGAGACCTCGGTGTGTGACCCCACCAACGGTCGAACTCGCGCTTCGGTCTTTCGAAGCGGATCAGGCCCGCGGCCACCAACGGCATCATCGGTAGCGTGCTACTCGCGCGCCTTGGTCAACGCCGCGCTCATCTTGAGCACCAAAGACCGCGGCAATATTTGCGCACCAATCGTGCCGAGCTTGTTTTGCATCCCCGCCACCACAGTCCGTTCGCCGTTGTTCATCGCGCGGTAGCCGATGGCAGCAACGTCCGCCGCCGACATCATTGCCATCTCGCCAACGCCGCTGATCTTATAGTCAGCAACTTGCATGAACTCCGTGCGCGTCGGGCCCGGGCAAAGCGCTGTGATGGTGACGCCAGTGCCCTCGAGCTCGTGCGCGACCGCTTCTGAGAAGCTCAACACAAACGCCTTGGTCGCGTAGTACACCGCCATGCGCGGCCCCGGCTGAAACGCAGCGGTTGATGCCACTTGCAAAATTTTGCCGTCGTGGCGGCCCACCATCGGTTGCAAAAACGTGTGGGTCAGCTCCATCAGCGCCGTGATGTTGGTGCTCACCATCTCGCTCATCTTTGGCAACGCTTGCTCGTGAAACACACCGTACTGACCAAAGCCAGCGTTGTTGATGAGCACGTCGACGGTCACCTGCAGCTCGGTGAGGCGCTCCATCAAGCGCTGTCCTGGATGTGGCTTGGCAAGGTCAAACGCGATCACGTGCGCTTTAATATGATGGTCCTTCGATAGTTGCGCAGCGATCGAAGTGAGAGCGGCCCCGCGCCGCGCGACCAGCACCAGGTCGTGGCCGTCTTTGGCGGCGAGGGTGGCAAAGACGCGCCCGAGGCCCGCCGATGCGCCGGTGATCAGTGTCGTTGGCATAGGGCTCCTGCCGCGTTAGCGCGGGCGGTTTTTATAAGCCTGGTGCGCACCGTGGGCGACGATGAGCGCGCCGGCGATGTACAATCCGTTTGGACTCTCCGTGAAGGGCAGCACGAAGCGCGGCCCCGGCAGACCGTAGCGTCCCGTCAGCCCGGACACGATCGTCAACACTCCGATACACATGTTGAAAAAGCCGACCTTGCTATCCATCGAAACCTCCGCGGGTGCACGCTCGCTGCGTGCCGTCGTTGTCACTGTAGCTGCTGCGCAATCGCACGGTTGATGTCTTTAGGGTCAAACGCGCTGCCACCGCGCTTCATGACTTGGCCGACGAAAAAGCCCATCATCTTGACGTTGCCGGTGCGCGCTTTTTGCACCTGCTCTGGGTGCGCGAGCAACACCTCAGCAACGATCGTGTGCAATGCCCCATCGTCTTTGCGCACGCTCCATCCCTTGTTTTCGATAATCGCGAAAACGTCGAACTCGCGCTGCGACACCATATGCGCGAGCAAGTCCTTGGCGCTTTTCCCAGAAATGGCACCGTCATCCACACTGCGCACCAGCTCCGCGAGCGCCGTTGATGGCAAGTGCTCCTCAAGAGTTGGCGCTGCGGCGGTAGCAAGCGAGGCTTGCAGATCGTTTAAGATCCAATTCGCCAACCCCTTGGCGTTGTCATGGACGCGCCGGGCTGCTTCAAAATAGTGCGCGAACTCCGGCTCCTCGCTTAGCAGGCGCGCGTCGTAAGGCGTCAAACCCAGCGAAATTTGGTAGCGCTGACGTCGTGCATGCGGGAGTTCCGGCAGGCTCATGCGCACGGCAGCGATGTCTGCGGCGCTGATGCACAAGGGCGGCAGGTCAGGGTCTGCCAGGTAGCGGTAGTCGTGTGCGTCTTCCTTGCTACGCAACGCGCGCGTCTCGCGTTTGTCGGCGTCCCACAACCGCGTCTGCTGCACCACGGGGATGCCCGCGAGCAACTGCGAGATTTGACGGCGCGCCTCGTGCTCGATCGCGGCCGCGACATAGCGTGGCGAGTTGAGGTTTTTTATCTCGGTGCGGGTGCCAAGCGCAGCAGTGCCGATTGGTCGCACGCTGACGTTGGCGTCTGCGCGCATCGAGCCTTCTTGCAGGTTGCCGTCGCAAATGCCGAGTGCCATCACGATACTTCGCAAGCTACGAAAGCACGCCATCGCCTGCTCCGGCGTGCGCAGCTCAGGCGCGGTCACCACCTCAATCAACGGCACGCCTGCACGATTGTAGTCCAAGGCGGTGTCGCCGCCGTCGACGTGGATACTTTTGCCCGCGTCTTCTTCCAGGTGTGCGCGCACGATGCGGACGCTGTAGGCATCGTCGTCACCGTCGGCAAAAAACGGCAAGCGACCCTGCGACAACACCGGACGATCGGCTTGCGAGATTTGGTAGCCCTTGGGTAGGTCGGGATACACGTAGTGCTTGCGCGCAAACACGCTGGCCTCGTCAATCGTCGCTTCGAGCGCCAGGCCGAGTTTGATGGCTTGCTCTTTCACCGCGCCGTTAAGCACCGGCAATGTCCCAGGCAGCGCCACGTCAACGACATCGACGTTGGTGTTGGGTGCACCCGTCGTGTCGTTTTTTGCGGGCGAAAAAAGCTTCGACGCGGTCCGCAACTGCACGTGCACTTCCAGACCCACGACGAGCTCGTAGCCCTGGTGCGTCCACACTGACGCGGCCATCGCTACTGACACTGCACGGTGTCGCGCTGCAGCGCTTCGATCAGCGTGGACTGCGCGTTACTACACGGCTCATCGTGATCGAGCGCCCCGCCGTTGCTGCAGTGCGCGATCTGGCTGCTATCGCCGGTGCGCGCCGCAAACGCGATCGCAAATGCCTCAACCACAGAGCCGGGCAAGCCGGGGTTTTGCGCGACCAACAGCCGCACCCCGAGCGACGCACCTGCACACGGTGTCACGTTGACCACGTTGTCGAAGGCGTCGAGTGTTGTGAGCTCAGGGTTGTTGATGACAGCCAAACCTTTCAGCACGCTGGTCAGCGATTGTAGGCCGTCAAAGTTTGCGCCCTTGATCGTCGACAACACGACGCCGTCATGCACGCTTTGCAGTGCATGAAGGTTGCAAAGGTTGGCGAAGTCGAGGTCGCTGGTGTTGCGGTGCACGGTGAAGCGCCCCCCCACCAAGCGCACATTGTCTAACTTCGGTTGATCCTCTTCTTGGTTCAAGTTGACGTCGCCATCTTTCACCTTACCGATGCGTCCCGGTGCGTACGTCGGCGCCTTGCACGTGCCGTAGTCGCCAACCGGCACGCACACGCCACCGGCCGCGCCGACGTCGTTGGGCTGGCA
>JAYTVG010000477.1:0-1618 GCA_043744135.1 Deltaproteobacteria bacterium
CTCTAGACGACGCGTTGCGCGCGTTGTCGATTGCGCGCGCCCTGCCCGCTATCATCGGCGACGACCTGCGCTTTTTCGTGCTGCCTGAGGGCGTGGCGTCAAGTGCGCTGCCGACCGATCGGCATGGCATCAAAACGCCATCCACGACGTGGCAGCCGTTGTCGCCGCTGCACGCCCCCGACGCGTGGATGTTGGTGCCGGGGCTGGCGTTTGATCGCAGCGGTCGGCGCTTAGGGCGTGGCCGTGGCTTTTACGATCGCGTGCTCGACGTCATGCCGGCGCAGCGCTGCATCGGGGTCTGTCTCGATGCGCAGCTGATCGCGCGCGTGCCGACGTCCGCGCACGACCGCGCTGTGGGGTGGCTGTGTACCCCAAGCCTCGGTGTGGTGGCAGCGGTCGCGGCGGTCGACGCGCGATTGTAAGCAAGCGCGGTTCTGCTAGGCGCCTCCCATGGACCTCAAGTATTCCCCCCTAAGCGTCGGCGAGTTTCTCCCTGTCGACGAACAACTGGCGATTTTGAAGCGCGGTGTCGTCGATCTCGAGGTGCTCGATGAGCTGCGCAAAAAACTCGAGCGCAGCCGCGTCGAGCGACGACCTTTGACCATCAAGCTCGGCTGTGACCCGACGTCACCCGACCTCCATCTTGGCCACACCGTCGTGATGAACAAGCTGCGGCAGTTTCAAGATCTTGGGCACCGCGTGGTGTTTTTGATCGGCGACTTTACCGCGCGCATCGGCGATCCGACCGGCAAGTCCACCACGCGCCCGCCGCTGTCGGAGGACCAGATCATCGCCAACGCTGCCACCTACCGCCGCCAGGCCTACCGCGTGCTCGACGAGGCCAAAACGGAGGTGCGTTTCAACTCCGAGTGGCTGGCGAAGATGGGGTTTGACGACATCATCAAACTGGCCGCGCGTTACTCGGTGGCGCGCATGATCGAGCGCAACGATTTTTCGGAGCGGTTGGCGACGCAAAAACCAATCTTGATGCACGAACTCTTGTACCCGCTCGCGCAAGGCTACGACTCGGTCGCGTTGAAAGCCGACGTGGAGTTGGGCGGCACCGATCAGAAGTTCAATCTGTTGGTGGGACGCGACCTGATGCGCGCGTACGGCCAAGAGCCGCAGTGCATCTTGACCGTACCGATCTTGGAAGGCACCGACGCTATCGACGCGGGCGGCGGCAAAGTCGACGGGCCGAAGATGTCGAAGTCGCTCGGCAACACCATCGGTGTTGAAGACGACGCGCGCCAACAATTCGGCAAGGTGATGTCGATCTGCGACGCCTTGATGTGGCGCTACTTCGACCTGCTGCTGCCTGACTACACGGGGGACCTTGTTGCGCTCAAAGCCGGCCACCCCAAAGACGCCAAAGTCGCGCTCGCGAAAGCGATCATCACGCGCTTTCACAACGCGCAAGCCGCCGACCACGAGGCTGCCGAGTTTGAGCGTTTGTTTAACCGCGCGCACAAAAACGACATCCCCGACGACGCGCCCACTGTGCGCATCGACGCCGGCGGAAAACCAGCAGCGCTCGTCAAGGTGTTGGTGGAGGCAGCGCTGGTGCCGTCAAACTCCGAAGCGCGGCGGCAGATCGCGCAAAATGCCGTGAGCGTAA
>JAYTVG010000478.1:0-1618 GCA_043744135.1 Deltaproteobacteria bacterium
CTTTTTCGCAGGTGCCTTTTTCGCAGGTGCCTTTTTCGCAGGAGCCTTTTTCGCAGGTGCCTTTTTCGCACGTGCCTTTTTCGCCGGCGACGTCGTGGCGGACGTTGCGGGGACGCCACGGATCGAAGCCGCCGCCGACGACGGTGGGCTCACACTCTTGATCTGGCGTGCCGTGGGCACCAAGCGGCGCAGCGCTGCAGTGATTGCACGAAACACATCGTCGGGCGCGTCCATGCCGTCGACGCGCACCAAGACGCCCCGCGGCGTGTACAACTCACCCAACGGGGCCGTTTCTTTGTGGAACTTCTCAAGGCGCGCGTTGATTTTTTCGAGCGAGTCATCGCTACGGTGTTCTAGTCCTCGCGTTGCGCACCGATCGCAGCGGTCGGCGGTCTTTGGTGGGTACGCGCGCAGGTGGTAGACGGCGCCGCAATGTGGGCAGCTGCGGCGGTATACGATGCGATCGCGAACGACGTCGTCGGGGACGTCGATGCCGATGACGGCGTCGATCTTCAGCCCGCTACTGGCCAACATGTCGTCGAGCGCTCGCCCTTGTGGAAGCGTGCGCGGGAAGCCGTCGAGTAAGAAGCCATCACCACAGTCCGCATCGCGCGAACGCTGCTCGATCATCTGGATAACGATATCGTCAGACACCAAGTGCCCGGCTTTCATAATGCTATCCACGCGTTGCCCGAGTGGCGTTTTGTTGCGCACGTGTGCACGCAGCATATCGCCGGTCGACAACTGCGGAACCCCAAGCAGCGCCTCCAGCCGCTTGGCCTGCGTGCCCTTGCCTGCGCCAGGCGGCCCAAACAGGATGACCCGCATGCGCTATCCCGCTACCGGCAAGGGGCTGTTGACCTCCGGTGCGGAACCGGTGCGAGCGCGACCCTTGATTCGTGGGCCCGTCGGGCCTGCAAAGCCGTCGTAGTGGCGCGTGATGAGGTGGCCCTCGATTTGCTGCGCGGTGTCGAGCGCGACCCCGACAACGATCAACAATCCTGTGCCGCCAAAATAAAACGGCACCCGGTTAGCGACTGCCGCCTGCAGCAACTGCGGCAACAACACAACCATCGCCAAATACAGCGCACCGGCGAACGTGATGCGTGACAGCACGTGGTCGATGTACTCGGCCGTCTCGCGGCCGGGACGCACGCCGGGCACAAAGCCACCGAATTTCTTGAGGTTATCTGCAACGTCGACGGGATTGAACACCATCGCCGTGTAAAAAAACGCGAAGAAGATGATGAGCAAGATGAAGACGGTGTTGTAGCCCCAAGTCCCTTGCGAAAAGAACTGCTGGACAGGCGCCATCCACTCGGCGTTGATGAAGCTCGCGAGCGTCGCCGGGAACATCAGCAGTGACGACGCAAAAATCGGCGGAATCACGCCGGAGGTGTTGACCTTGAGCGGGAGGTGGGTGGACTGCCCGCCGTATTGTTTGTTGCCGACGATGCGTTTGGCGTACTGCACGGGAATGCGGCGTTGGCCACGCTCAATGAACACGATGGCAGCAATGACCGCGATGATGATGCCCGCGATGACCGCGATCTCAAGCGGCTGGTACGTGCCTTCTTTGACACCCAAAATCGTGCGGTAAAGCGCGCCGGGCAAACCC
>JAYTVG010000479.1:0-5135 GCA_043744135.1 Deltaproteobacteria bacterium
CCACGCGAGCGCGAACAAAAACGCGTCGTCGACGCGCACGTCCTCGTCGTCGTCGCCGCCATCGGCCCACGCCATCGCGGGCGCCTGAGGCGGATCGGACTGCAGGCCGCTTGGCGCCTCAAACAACAACGCGGCGGCATGCATGCGCGCTGCCGGCGCGCTGCCCTCCGCCACCGGCGCGATGTCGTTTTGCTCCTCGTCTTGTTGCGGACGCGCGAGCGCAGATCCGTCGAGCGCGCGGATGGCGTTGCGCTTGCGCATGATCAAGTTGCGCAGCCCACGGCTCAAGCGCGGCACCACCATGTGCAGCTCCGCCAGCGTCGATGGCGGCACGCTGCGGGTGCCGGCGTCGCCGTACAACACCGCCACGACGCGATCGCCTACCAGCACGGGCACCAGCAGGCACGCGCGGGGGGCGCGCCCAAACCAGCGCGTCAACGGATCGTGCGCCGTGTGCGGGCCGAGGTACGGGCTTTTCATCGCCACCACTTGGGCGAGTGCGTGGTCGCCGGCGGCGGGAATCGACAGACGCACCACGTCTTGTTTGTTGAGGTGCGCGTCGATGATGTCCCATCCCACCAGTTGCGTTTCGGTGGCCGAGCGCAACACCACAAAAAACGCCGCGGTCGTCAGGCGTCGGTACGCGAAGCGCAGCACCACCTCGAACATCGCGTCGCGTTCGTCGGCGAGCGCGAGCTCAGCAATGGCGTCGTCGACGGTCCAGCGCACGCGGTCGTGTTTGCGCCGCTGCGCCGGATCGAGCGCACCGTCCGCTTGCGCCGCTTGCGCCACCGCCGCGATGCTGCCACCCGACGCAGCGGTCGCGGGAGCGCTGACGTGTGTACTGCCCGATGGCGTGCTCACCACGTCGGCGGACGTCGACACGGCCCAGCCTGAGGGCTCCACCGCGGGTGTTTTTGGCGCGCGCCGCGGCAAGGGGGGTGGTCCCGCCGGTGATGCGCCCGCTGACGATTCGCTCGCTGCAGCGGTCACTGTCGGCGCTGCTGAAGGTTTGCTCGGCCGCGACGCAACGGGGACCATCGGCGCGCGCGCGACCCACGCCTCGTGACCGCTGGCGACCGTCAAGCGATCAAGCACGCCCTGCAGGCGTGGTGGCACAGCGATCCCGTACAGCCGAGCCCGCGTCCATGCCACGCGCGCCTCGCTGGTGACGAGCGGCTTGACGTACACCGACAGCATGAAGCCGATCTCGTCGAGCAGCGCGAGGTCCGCCGAGCCGTGCACGGCCACGGTCAAGCGCCGGCCCGCAACCTCGACGGGGACCACCATATGCTTTTCCGCCAGTCGACGTGGAAATACCTGGTTGAGCGCGGGATCAATCTGCGCCAGTTCGTCGTTGGTGATAGCGCGCGTGCCGTACGCGGTCTCCATCGCGCGCAGCAACGCACTTTCGCTGAGCAAATCCAATTCGAGCAGCGCGGTATCGAGGCCGCCCCCCAACAACACCGTGCGCTCTTGCGCTTCTTCGAGGCGGGCGCTGGGCACCAAGGCGTCGCGCGACAACACGGCGGCAAGCGCATCGATGCGCGTTTTGATCGCGGCCGGTTGAACGATCGCATTCATGCGCGCACCACCAGGGTACGCGCGAGCAGGTCGCCGAGGCCACGCCACCTGCGATCGATGAAGGCACCCCACAGCGGACCCGCGCCGCATGCAAACACGCCCACGGTGGTAAAGCAGGCGCGCCACAGGGCTCGCACCACGCCGACACGCGCACCGGTGGCCGTGCAGACGCGCAACCGCATGACACGGTGCCCGATGGTGCCGCGCAACACCAGCACGGTAACGGCGTGGTAACTGGCCACCACGGCGGCCGGCACCAACATCAACGTCAGCACGGTGTTCAGCGGCGCTGCGTGGACCTTGTCGACGGTGGCCTGCCACGCCAAGTGCGTGCCGAGCGCAAACGCAGTCGATGTCACCGCGGCAGCGCCCGCGACGATCACGTCAATGAGAGCAGCAGCGTACGTGCGCACGCCACCCACGTGAAGTTGCGCAAGTGGCGGACGTGCGGCGACCGGCCGCGCGGTGGCACGTGGCACCGCCGCCGCGGTAGCAGCGACGCCGAACGACGCTGCCGCGCCGAACGACGCTGCCGCACCCGACGCTGGCGGGCGTGGTGCCAACCGCACGGGCGGTGCGCTCAGATGTGCGGGTGCGACTGGGATGGTGTCGGCCGCCGCGAAACTGCGCGCGGGGGGCGACCAGTGCGCGGTGGCATCGTCGTCGTTGGGCTGCGAGCGTGCGCTTGCTTGGCGGGCTGTGACGACGGCGGGCACGTGCGTCGGTTGCATCAGCGCCGGTGAGGAAAATCCCGGATCAAGGCGCTGCGTCGGCGCCGGCATCGGCGACGGCGGCACCGACACGGGCGCGGGCGCGTCGACGACCGTGTTTGCGTGCGCAACAAACGGTCGGTTGCGCACGAGCGTCACCTCGTCGGCACCGACCGGCAATTCGGGCGCAAGTGAGTGCGCGCCCGCTGGCGGCACGAGGGCTGTCCGCGGCGGCGCCAACGTCGACGGGCGCTTTAAGATCCGCGGTGCTTCGTCGGGTGCGGGGGCAGGCGGGGTGACGGCGTCGGCGCGGCCAGCCGACATCACAGGCAGCAGCAGCTGGCACTCGCCGCACACGCGCGCACCATTGGGGTTTTTGGTCCCGCAGCTTGGGCAAAACATCCGGATGTCGATAGCACGAGCACGGTGCGTTTGGGGCTACAGCTGACCCAAAGACACTTGCGCGCACGCCAGCGCCGCCAGCGCCGCGGTCTCGGTCCGAAGCACGTGCGCACCAAGGCGCACCCCGACCACGCCCGCCGCTGTCAGGGCGTCAACCTCACGGGGCGAAAGTCCACCTTCGGGCCCCACGACCACCAAGACGCCGCATGCCGTGCGCTCCACGTTGGCCGCGAGCGCGGTGCTCAGCACGATCGATGCGTCGATGACGCCCATGACGCGGCTGCCGGCAAACGCTGCGATCTCGTCGAGTAACGCCTGAAACGACAGCGGCCCGTCAACGAGCGGAACGCGCGCCCTACCACACTGTCGCACCGCGTCTTGGGCGACGCGCACCATGCGCTGTTTGCGCTTGTCCGCGCGGGTATCGTCGAGGTGGATTTGGCTACGCTCGGCGTCAAACAGCACGAGGCGCGAACAGCCAAGCTCGGTGCCTTTTTTGACGACCTCTTCGAGTTTGTCCGCTTTGATCATCGCTTGCACGATCACAAGCGGCGGCAGCGTGTCGTCGGCGCTGCCAACGGTAAGCGCTTCGATGCGATCGGGTGGTGCGAAACGCCCATGGGCGACGCGCCCGCCGCCGTCGAAGATCTCGATCGGGTCGCCCGCCGCCAAGCGCAACACCCGGGCAAACCGGTGCGCGACATCGACGGGCAACGCCACAGACGCAGCCGCAATGCTGTCAAAAAATGCCGGAGGGACGGCGGCCCGATACATCGCCGCAGTGTTCTTCAGCTGGCGCGCTCGACCAAACGAATTCACCGACCTTGGGAGGTGAACAAAATAATTCACCGACCTTGGGAGGTGAACGAAGTAATTCACCGACCTTGGGAGGTGAACGAAGTAATTCACCGACCTTGGGAGGTGAACAAAGTAATTCACCGACCTTGGGAGGTGACTGCTGCTCGATTTGACGCACCCTAGTGCGAAGCGATCTGATCGTCCGCACGACGCAGGCGCCGCGACAACTCGCGCGCCATGTTCATCACAATCAGCGTGTAACATTTGCTGTCTTTGCAGTAGCGCTCGTGCAGCGACGCGTATGGCCACGCCCACAGCACGCATTCGATGGTCGCGCGCACGGTCGCCGAGCGCGGCTGCATGTCGATGAAGCTCATCTCGCCGAAGCACTCGCCGGGGCGAATTTTGCTGAGCTGCACCTCGCCGTCGCCGCGCTGCTTGGTGACGTCGAGCATGCCGCTTTCGAGCACGTACAGGTGCCGTGCCGCGGAGTTTTCCGCGAACACCATCGCCCCACACGCGACTGCGACGACGTCGGCCTGCTCCGCGAACGCGCGCAATGCGTCATCGGGCAGCCCGCCAAACAGCGGGAGCTTGCCGAGGTCGTTGGCGGTGGGGGTGCGCACGCTTTTAGTTTATCCTGACTCGATGCAGTGCGCGATCACGGAAGCTCTTCGTGCCGAATTCGACCGTTTTGCGTTGGCGTACGCCTGCGAGGACTGCTTGCACTTCGTCCACGCACAAGACGCTTGCGACCTGATGTATCCGACCGCCCCACACCGACGCGCACACCTGCAAGCATTGCTGGATGGTGAACCCGTGGCGTTTTGCAAGATGTTCGAGGCGGACTGACCCCCAAAGTCGACGAACTCCGTCGTTCACCTCCCAGGGTCGACGAATTCCATCGTTCCCCTCCCAAGGTCGACGAATTCCGCGCCAACGCCGCAATCCCGCGCGCAAACAGTTGACAGGCAATTCGCGTTCGTGCGAGCAAGCGCCGACTTCGGCGGAGTGGTCATGAGCAAATTTGGCAACAAGTTCAACTGCTGGAAATGTACAACCAAGTTTTACGACTTGAAAAAGGCGCGCCCGAAGTGCCCTAAGTGCGGCGCGTCCCCCGACGACGACCCCAACAAGGGCATGCCGGTCGCTGCGACCCCAAACGCAGCCGACGATTTCACCGACGACGTCGATGAGGATGTGCCCGCCGAGGCGCCCGACGAAGAAGACGCCGATGACGACGTCGTCGAAGACGAAGCGCCTGAAGCGCCCGACGACTACTAGCGCGTCGCGCTCAAACCGCCGCGTCGCGACCGGCATTTTCGCATCGATCGATGCCTGCATGTTGAGCCGCTGCCGCCCATGTGACCCGAGGCCATTCGCGCTTTGCGGCGCGTTTGCTAATCTATCAACGGATCGCGGGCATGGAGGCACCAGATGGCTGAGCAGAATTTCATGCAGCGTGGCCTGCAAGGCTTCCGCAACACCGTGCGCGAACTTCGCACCGGTGAGGGGCAGGGCGGTGCAGCCGCCATCGGCAGAGGGGCCAAAAAGGCAGCGAAAAACGTCAAGTCTGGACTCGGCCGGCTGCGGCGTTCCTTTGGCTTTTCCGACCGCGACACCTTCAACGAAGACATCGGC
>JAYTVG010000480.1:0-1614 GCA_043744135.1 Deltaproteobacteria bacterium
GGCGGCACGTCGCTGGCGTGGTGCCCCACCTGCGGCACGGGGCGATTTTTGGGCTACGGCTTTGGCGCGAGGAGCAGCACCGATGCGTTTTGTTTTTAGTCTTTCACTTGTTTTGTTGACGGCGTGTGCCGTGAACGAATCACAAATCTTTGTGGACGCTGGGCCTGATCAGGGCGCAGTGGACCTTGGCAGGCTCGGATATTTCGATACCGGCCCGGCGGCCTACTTTCGTGTCGTGTCATCGATGCCCTGCCCAATGTCCGAGCCCGCGGTTCCCCCTGCTCCCTACGTGAGATGGTTGGACATGTGCATGTTCTCATTGGCCGTCATTGATGAGGGCAGCGCGACGGATCCCGCGAGTTTGTCGGAAGGTGTCGTGGCGCCCTGCAAGATCTTTGACGCGGCCGGCGTGCTTCCCGCAGATTGGTTCTTGGTCTTGGCAACGGCGCCGGAAGGCGTTCACGCATCCTGCGGCGACCTCATGTTCTTAGCCAGTGAACTGCGGCCGAACCTCATCGCGGAGACGTTCACGACACAACAAGCCCTCCAGTACCTTCGAGGTCACGGTCCACCTTGGCCTGGCCCACCTCCCGTGTACTCCTTCGACTATGAGCACAATGGCTTTGTCCCCATCGCCACCACCGAACCCTTGCCGTGACGTCGTGCGCACGGCTGCAGCCAACAACTCGCGGTGCGGTTCGACACGCGCAGCTTTGACATGGATGCCGAGACCTGTGAGGTGGGCACCGCGTTGTTTGTCACCACCGTACGGGCGCTGCGTAGTGCGGGTGCGTGGGCTGGGCGCGGCGTTGTTTGACCTCGTCGTTGTCGTTGAGGATTCGGTACCTGGTCCGTTCACACGCCAGCTACGCGCCCTGCGACGCAAGCATGTGCACGACCTAGGCGCGCGCTCGACGGTGTGGCGCCTTGCGAGCCGGCTTGCGGCCGCCAAACCTGCCGGACCATGCTCGGCGACGGCACGGCGCCAATCGGCGAGCTGGCGCCGGTACAGGCCGTCGTGGCGCGGCATTTCACCAAAGCTACCGCCGCTGGCGTCGAGCGCGTCAGCCTGGCTGATGACGCTGGGTTTGAAGTCGACGCTGTGCCGTCGACGGGCTCGCCGGTTTCAGTGAGCATGCGGTCGCAACGCAGGGTTTCAGCCTTGCGAGAGCGGCAAGGGGTCAAGACCGCCGTAGCAGCCCATGTCGGCGCGGCTTCCGTCGACGTCGACACCCGCGGGGTCGCCGGCGTCGACGGTGGCTGCATCTGGCAGCAGCGACAAGGTGCTGCCCGAAGCAAAACCCGGCGGACTGTTGATGTTGCCGTTGCTGCCAATGGGATCGCCGATGTTCGCGGAGAATCCGTTGCTGTTGCTGTTCCAGTCGCTGAACTCGCTCACAAAGGTGATGCCGTCAGCATTTCCGAGGAACACAGCCGCGCCGGTTCCGCTGGCGGTGTTGCTGGCAATGATCGAATTTCTCACGGTTGTGGTTGTCAGCATCGTCAGCGCGCAGCCCACACTGCCGGCCGAGCCGGTGTTGCCGGCGATGGTCATGTGGTCGAACACGTTGGTGCCGCTGCCACTGTGCACGCCCGAAAAATTGCCGAGCTCGT
>JAYTVG010000481.1:0-1614 GCA_043744135.1 Deltaproteobacteria bacterium
GCCTTGCGCGTGCAGGTTTAAAATTTCGAGGCCGGCGATCATGGCAAGTTATCCCTAGCGTGCGTCGAGAGGAGGAAGCCTAGCGTCTTTGGCGAGGCGGTGCGGCAAAAGCAAGCTTCATGCGCGAAACGGCACGCTGCAGCTCCTCGGGATTGAGCGCAGCGAAGCCGAGCCGCACAAACGGCAACGCGGCGCGGTTGAGCGCGAAGCGGCGCGCGGTGGCAAAAGCCACACCATGCGTGAGGCCGCGTGCCGCCCACGCGTCGACGTCAACGTTGGCGCGCGCCCACACCGCCATGCCTCCGCGCGGAACGGAAAATTCAAGGGTGGCACCGAAGTGATGGTCAAGCGCTGCCACCAACGTGTCGCGGCGCTGCAATGAGGCCCGCCGCAAGCGACGCGCGTGGCGCGCCAACGCGCCGTCTTGCATCAACTCGGCGACAGCCTCTTCAAGCACCCAGTCGCCCTGGCGATCGGTGTGAGCGCGCAGTGCAGTGAACTGCGCGATGACATCGTGGGGGGCGCACACAAAGCCCAAGCGAAGTCCTGGAGCTAGCACCTTCGACAGCGTACCGACGTACACAACCACGCCGTGGTTTGCCATGGCCGCCAGCGGCTGCACGGGTGTGCCGTCGTAGTGCAGCTCGTGATCGTAGTCGTCTTCGATCACCGCGATGCGCTTGCGCGCGCACAACTCCAACAACTGCGTACGACGAGGCTGCGTCATCGTGACGGTGGTCGGGTACTGGTGGTGTGGTGTGGTTACGACACAGCGCACCGTCATCGTTTGTGTAATGCGCTCAAGCGCGTCGACATCCATGCCGCGGCTGTCGACGGGGATCGGTACCAGCTGCGCGCCAGCTGACCACAACGCGCGCCACGCGGGGGGGTAGCCGAGTTCCTCGACTGCGACGATGTCGCCGGGGGCGAGCAGCGCGCGCGCACTCAAGTCGAGGGCCATCTGCGAGCCACGTACGATCAGCACCTGGCTCGCGTCGACTGCGACGCCGCGCGTCGACGACACGTAGTCTGCGACGGCTGCACGCAGATCTGGGTGCCCTTGCGCGTCCGTGTAGCCGAGCAGCTTGCGCCCGTGGCGCATGATCGCTCGCCGCCACGCGCGGGCGAGTTCTGCGGCTGGCACTAAGCGGACGTCTGGGACACCGCTTTGCAGCGCCAGGATGTTGTCGCTCGACGGCAACACGCCCTCCCATGCCGGCGGCGTGGCGCGCAAGTCGAACCCTGCGCGCGTGCTTTTCGCGGTGGTCTTCGTCGAAGGCGTGCGCACGCGCGCGGCCGCGCCGTCGATGAACGTGCCGCGGGCCGGCTCCGTGCGCACGACACCTTGCGCGTGCAACTCGTCAAGCGCCGCCAACACGGTGTTTCTGTGCACCCCAAGCGTGCCGGCCATCGTGCGGGATCCGGGCAATCGATCACCCGGACGCAGGCGGCCACGCGCGACGTCGGCGACAATTGCGCGCGTGATCTGCGCGAACAGCGGCATGTCTGCCTGCTCATCCAACACCACCGAAAATTGCCAGGCCGCCATGTTGTGCTCCCGCGCGTTGAGTCCGTGCGCTGGTCTATCTCAATTTTCGCTTTCGTGTATTTTAG
>JAYTVG010000482.1:0-19243 GCA_043744135.1 Deltaproteobacteria bacterium
CGATCTCGCCACCTCATCGGTGGGCATGATCACCGCGTAGTAAGCGACGAACGCCACGCAAACCGCGAGC
Organism: Deltaproteobacteria bacterium; assembly: GCA_043744135.1. GTDB lineage: Bacteria > Myxococcota > UBA727 > UBA727 > VGSZ01 > JAYTVG01. The sequence continues at coordinate 71 of JAYTVG010000482.1, forward strand.
GCAGCCGCGCGCCACAGTTGGCTGCGCTCGCGCCAACCAAACAGCGCAGCAGCCCCAAGCACGAGACCCGTGAGCTGAATGCCGACAAACGGGTTGCTCGCGCACGCCACCGCGTACACCGCCACCATGAGCCGATACCGCCGCGCGGCGATGGCAATAAACACCAACACCACCAGCGCGTGGTAGCAAAGCTCTAGCGGGTACGTGAAGTTGCGAAACACGTCGAGCGACCACCAAAAATAGTCGCGCGTGTCGTGGTAAAACGCGCCCGCCCACCAGCCGTTGGTGTCGCTTGCGATCGACGGCAGCCATGCGACGCCGCCGCCCAGCGTCAGCGTCGCGAGTGCAAAACCGTAGAGCTTCTTGCCGCTCACCAAGCGCACAACGCGCCCGAGCAACACCACCATCACAACGCCGAACAGCAGCCGCATGCTGGTCTCAATCGCGCGCGATGACATGCCGCTGCGCACCGCCCACCCCATCGCCGTGATCGGCAAGTTCACAAACATCGGCACCGGGTGTTCGCGGATATCGTGGGGGTTTGCGTAGCTCAGCAGCGTCGAGGAGCGGCCCGCCGAGCGCGCGTAGCAAAGGTACGTTGACATATCGCCTTGAAACACGCCCGTGTAGCCAGGCAAACGCAAGTTCCACGACGACAACACCGCCTGAAACGCCAAGGTGACGAGGACCGCGAATAGCACCGTCATTTTGTCGCGTCGCCATGCAGCAGTTGCTCGTTTGCCCATGCATGTCACCCCGGCTTTGCCGCCGCGTCTCGCGCGCCATCACGCTATCACGCCGTCGCGCGAGGTTTTGCTTTTGCACCGAATCTGACAGCACGATTGCATGACTGCGTTCACCCCCAAGCGGACTGTCGAGGTGCATCGTGATGGCACGCGACCGCTCGCCGGCGCGGATGTGGAGCGCATCACCTACGACGTATTTTGGAACCGCGTCGCGCAATGGGCGGTGATGCGCACTGCCAACATCGTGCGTGATGACGGCGCGCGCTTGTTTGCCTGCGCCGATGTGCTCGCGGTACGCAGCGCGCTGAGTGCGCGAAGCAGCGAGCAGCTCAGCGCCGTTTGCGATGAGCTTGACCACAACCGCATCGCTGCGCACGAGTTGCTCGCGCTGCTGCCCAGTGACTCGATCGGTCGCGACGATGAGCTGCGCCGCATCCTCAGCGACGCCCACGCGGTGTCGCAACTGCTCGACACGGCTGGCCGCGTGCACCGCAGCGCCGCGCTGCGCTTAGCGGTCAAGCTAATCGAGGCCGGGTCCGTGCCGAGCTCGGTGCGTGGGCGCGTCTGGCAAGTGCGTGACCCAATCGACCTCACCGATCTTGAGATCGACGTGTTCATCGCGGTCGCGCGCGCTGGCATCCAAGTTGACGTCTACTTGCCGTTAGATGGCCTCGACCGGGGAATTTTCGCGGGAGCTGAGGCGGTGCTCAGGCGCTTCGAACAAGCACACGACGTCGACACGCTCGATATCCGCTTTGTCGATTGGGCCGCCAACAACAAAGGCCCCGTCACGCTGTGTGACGTGTTGTTCGATCCGGTCGCACGAGCGCACGATGCTCCCGCGATCGCAGCGTGTCATGTCGTGAGCTGCCTCGACAAAAACGACGAGGCGGCGCGCGTTGCCGCCATCGTTGCGGGGTGGCGACGTGCCAACCCCGATGCGCGCATCGCCGTATGCGTCCGCACGGTTGACGATGACACGCCGAGGTATGTCGATGCGCTGTCCGCGGTCGGCCTGGCGACACGCGTCGGGCGACGCAGTTTGGCGCACACGCCGGCCGGCCGCTTGGCGCTTGACGTGCTGACGCTCAGCAACGATGGCGCGCCTCGCGATCGCTTGTTGGCGTACCTGTCGAGTGCGTTGCGTCCACAGGCCCTCGACGTCGACACCGCGAGCAGCGTCTGGCGCGTGCTCAGGCGTGCTGGTGCCGCCTCAGACATCGAAGACAGCACGATGCAGCGTGGTGGCTATGCGCATCGCTTAGGCCGCTATCACAACGGCCTGGACGCACGCGACGCCGAGCGGACCCACGTCGTGCGCGCGTTGACAGCGGTGCAGGCTGCACTGGACGGCCTTGCTCAACTGCCACGGCTGGCCCCGTTGGGTGAACACCTGGAAGCGCTCGCTAAGTTTTTGTCGCAGCAACTCGAAGACGGCGCGGGATTTTACGTGCGCGAGACCCTCGATGCGCTCATCGCTGCCGCCGCGACGTGCCAGCAGGTGCGCGGACGCTCCGTGCCGATTGACGCGCGCGCGGCATGCCGTGTTGTTTCAGCGACGCTGCAGCACGCGACGTCAACGCCGGCGCCAAGCAGCGAGGTGGCGGTCGAGATGTTGTCGGCGCCGGATCTGTGGGGCCGCCTGTTTGACCATGTCGTGTTGTGCGGTGTCGAGGAGGGTCGCTTTCCCGCACCGCAACATCAACGCGGTTTGTTGGTTGACGCCGATCGCGCGCGCTTGAGTCAACTCGCTGGCCGCGCGTTTCGCGGGCGACACACGCAGCTGCGCGCTGACCGCACGCTGTCGCTCGGCCTTGAAAGCGCGTGGCTCTTTGGCGTCGTGAAAGCGGCGGAAGTGAGCTTCGTTTGTACGCGCGCCGAGCGCGACGATCGCGGGCGCCAGCTGGCACCGAGTGCGTTCTTTAGCGAGATCGAGCGTGTTTCGCGGCGTGACGCGTCCGCGGGCACCATGTCATCACCCCGACAGCTGCGTGTTTTGTCGGCGCAGCGACGCGCGAATGGATTGTTGGACGACGGTGCCGCGGTGACGGCTGGCTTGTCGCCTGCGACAACTTCACGCGTGGACTTACTCGTGCAGATGCGCGCAGACCGAACGCGGTTTTTTTCGAGATCGCCGACGAGCGACCCGGCGTTGGTGCGCGGCAGCTACGCGTTTGCGGTCGACCCAGGTCGTATTGCGCGCGTGTTTGGCGACGCGTTTGGCCTCGCCCCTAAGCGGCCGCTGACGCCAACGCGCTTGGAGGCGCTCGCGGAGTGCCGGATGCGCGGTTTTGTGCAGCACGTGATGAAAGTTGACGTTGACCCTCCGGCAGGAAACGTCGCGGATGCGCGCATCATCGGCATCTTGGCGCACACCGTGCTTGAACGCTTCTTTGTACAACGCAAGCAAACGCAAGTACCCCTCAGCATCGTCACTAGCGAAGATCGCACCCAACTCAACGACTACGTGGACGAGGAGATGGCACCGCTGCTGGCCGGCAAGGCCACCGGCCACCTACGCGCCATCCGCGCGCAAATCGCGTGGCTGAAGGTGGCGCTCATCCGGGCGGTGTCGACGTTGGCGCGCGATCCCAAAGTCCGCGGTGTCGAGCCCGTCGACTTCGAAGTGCACATCGGCACGCCCGCCCGCGACGGCGTCAGCACGCACCTTGGCCCGGTGCCGATGCTGTTGGGCGACACCCAAATTTTCGTCGGCGGTGTTATCGACCGCGTCGATGAAGGCGTCGGTGGCCGCGTGGTCATCGACTACAAAACCGCGAGCACCAGTAGCATTCGACGCAAAGCGCACAAAGACGCGCTGTTTGTGAAGCATTTTCAGCTGCTGTTGTATCTGCGTTTGCTTGAGCATCACCGCCCAACCGCTCCCCACACGCCGATGCACGGCTACCTGGTGTCGGTCAAGGATGGCACCACCAGCGACGACGTCTGCGACGTGGAAGATCTGCGCGCGCGCATCACCGATGATACGCGCGCCGACGGTCTTGCTCACAAGATTGCAGAGGTTGTGCTGCCGATCCTGCAAGGGACCATTCCACCCGATGCGTCGTCGCGATGCGAGAGTTGCCGCTTGCAGCGCGTCTGTCGCGTTCCACTGCAGGCCGAATTTGCTGCCGACCTCGATGACAGCGACGACGGCGCCGCCCCATGAACAACATTGTGCTGGTGGCGGGAGCGGGGACCGGCAAGACGCACGCCTTGGTTGAGGAATACGCCAATGCGATTTTGGGGTCGTTGCCCGACCACAGCGACGCCTTACCGCCCGAACGCGTGTTGGCCGTGACGTTCACTGAAAAAGCGGCGAGCGAGATGCGCGCGCGTGTGTTGATGCGTATCGACCGCGACACCGCAGGTGATTTTGCTGGCACGGGCCGCGCGCGGGTTGCGGCGCTGCGCAGCTCGCTCGCCATCGCCCCCATCATGACCTTCCACGCGTTTTGCGCACGGACGCTGCGTGCGCACGCATTTGTGGCCGGCATCGACCCCAGCTTCACGATCACCGATGCGCTCGCAGAGCAGCGCATGATCGCCGACGTCATTGAAGCGACGGTGCTCGACGCACTGCAAGTCGACGCCACCCACGACCTACCAGCGATCGCGCCGTACGCGCACGTGGGCGAGCTAGTGGCGCGCTTAGGGCTACGCGGTTTTGGCGACCGGCCCGCGCTCGTGGAGTGCTTGGCGCGCGTCATCTCACAGCTGGCTGAGACCGGCAAAACACCGCGCGCGATCGTGCTAGCGGATGCGGACGTGGTGAGTGTCATCGCTGCGATCGCGCGCGTCGCCGCAGCGCGTACCGCGTTAACCGCAGTAGTCGCAGAGCAAACGTCGCCAAAAAAGAATGCAGACGACAGCAAACTGCGCACGCGTCTGAGCGCGATTGGCCTTGCGCTCGACGGCGTGCGCGCGTCGTACACGACAACCAGTGATGACCCGGAGGTCTTTCAAGCGCATGCGTTTACCGCGTTGCGCGCGCACGTCAGTGGAAATTGGGGTGGCGAGCGTGTGCGCGAACAACGCCGTGCGCTGGTGGCGACCGTCGATGCGCTCGGTGTCGCGTGTGTCGATGACGCGCTCGCCGGCTTGTCGAGTACGGCGCGGCAGCTGCTGATCGATGCCGATGCGCGTATCAACCGGCTGAAGGATTTGCGGGGGGTGTTGGGGTTTTCTGATGTGTTGGTGCGCGTCCGCGACATGCTGCGCGAAAACCCGTCACTGCGCGCGCGCGTGTCGCAACGCTACGATCGAATCTTGGTGGATGAGTACCAAGACACCAGTCCGATCCAGGAGGAGATCATCTTTCTGCTCAGCGAAGCGCCCGGTACCGCGGTGCGCATCGGCGCTCACCAGCGCACCGTCGACAGCGTCGTGCCGCATCCTGGTCGCGTGTTTGTCGTCGGCGATCCACGTCAATCGATCTACGGATTTCGCGGTGCCGACGCGCGCGTCCTGGTGCGCGCGGTCGATCACTTGGCAGCGCAAGGGGACCAGCGCTTCTTGACGATCAGCCGGCGGTCAACACCGTCGTTGGTGGCGTTGGCAAACCTGGTCGCTGAGCACACGCTTGCGCGCGGCGTCGATGGCGTTGATGCGTCGTTGTTGGCGCCGTTGTCGAGCGTGCGCGAGGGCCCTGCGCATGCAGGCGGTTGGTGGTGCGAGCCCACTGTCGATCCCGTCGCAGCGGGCGCATCACCATCCGCACCATCCGCACCATCCGCACATGAGCAAGAAGCGAACCTCGTCGCCCGTGGCATCGCACAACTCATCGCGACCGGCACGCGCGCGATTGACGTCGTGGTGTTGGTGCGCCGTCAGCGTGCGGCCGTTGCGATCGCGCGCGCGCTGCGCGGTTTTGGAGTTGGGTCTGACGTGGTGGGCGGCGACGGCTTTTGGGAGCGGCCCGAGATCTCCGACGTCGTGTGCGCGCTCACGATCGCTATTGACCCCACCGACGAGCTTTCGACCCTCGCGGTGCTGCGTAGCGGCTTGGTGTGCGCGAACGATGATGCGCTGCTGGCACTTTACGAACAGCTCCCGGATGCGCGCCATCGCCTAACGTGGACGGCTGTGGTCGTCGCGGCCAAAGACGACGCCATCGACGCGCAACTGCGGGCACGCGTGTCGGCGTTCGACGCCGTTTTGCACACGGTGCGTCGACGGATCTTTGCAGGAGAAGCGGCGCGGGCCATCGACGCATTGCTCGATGACGGCCACTACGCGTTGGCACTCGCCGTCGAGGCCGATGCGGACGCGCGCGCGCGCAACGTCGACAAGCTGCGGTCCATGGTGGACGGGCGCGGTGTCGAGCCGGTCGCGTCGATCACGCGTTTGCTTGAACTGCTCGACGACAAACCCGCCGAAGCGCTAGCACCGACGCGCGACAGTGCCAGCGACGCTGTCCGCATCATGACCATCCACCAAGCAAAGGGTCTCGAGTTTCCTGTCGTGGTGCTGGCCGACGCAGCGAGCGGTCTACGCGGTGAATCTGACGATGTCGCCTACGACCACGACGTCGGCCTAGCAGTGACGGCACGCGGTCGCCCGATCGCAGCGTGCATCGCAAAGCCCGCGCTGCCGCGCGCGACGTTTTCGGCGATTCAACAGGTGCGCCGCAGACTCGTGCAGCGCAGCGAGAGCGAACTCGCGCGCCTGTTATACGTCGCGATCACGCGGCCGCGAGACGCGCTGTATATCGTGGGTGAGGCGCGCCGTCCCGCGTCGCTGTGCGGACTGTTGCAGCTCGCGCGCGCGGCGGACGCGACCACGTTTGATGCGTTGCTGCCGCGTATCGAAGTGCCGGCCGCGCGCACGGTCCAGCGACGTGCCATCGACGACTCCGCGGTGACCGTTGCAACTGCGCCGACGCACGTGGCCACAATCATGCAGGTCCCCGTTGCGCCATCGCGTGTCCGCATCGACGCCGCGGTGTTGGTGCAACACACCAGCGCGCAAGCGGGGCTGCCGCTAAAGCAACCCCAACCAAGCGCAGCAACCCCGGGACTCGGCCGCGTCTTGGTCGGCATCATCGCGCTGGTCGCAGTTGAATGCGAAGACGTCGTGTTCGCTGGTGACGTCGAGGCCGTGCGCGTCGCACTCGACGCAGCGCTACGGGCCCAGGGTGGTGTCGCGGTTGCGACCGAGGCACTTGAGCGTTGCTGCATCACGTTGCTCGGACCGTTGCGTGCGCTTCTCGCGCGCGGAGCCCAGCTCGCGTTTGACGAGAGCGTTCGTCTCGATCACCCTACTGCTGTTGTCTATGGCCGCGCCGACGTCATCGCGCGTCTCCCCGATCGCGCCATCGTGATCGAACTGCATGCGTCATCAGTCACGGACGCGCGCGCCGACGTGCAGCTGTGGGCGTGCGCTGCGGCGCTGCGCGATCAAGCGCCGCGCGTCGAGACCGCGCGCTGGGTCATCGGCGACGCTGCGCCGCCACCGCCGAGTCTGTTGTCGCGGTCTCAACTGCGCGCCCTCGACGATCGTCTCGCGTTGCTCGCATTGCGCTAGCACCAGCGACATGCGGTGGAGTCTCAACTACTGCATCAGCGCGCACGCGCCCGCGCGCACCAACGCTTGCGGCGCGAGCAGCAGCTTCCACGCGTCAGTCCCAGGCCGCCACCACGTCCAGCCGGGGCCGGTGGCGTCGTCACGTTGCCACAAGCGCGTGCCGTGCGCGTCCATCCAAAAACGCTGCTCAAGCGTTGATGCGCTGACCGCGCCCGCTTTGATGAACACAAAGCGCAGGGTGCCACGGTCGTCGTACGTGGCCGTGGTGGTGTACGCGCTGTCTTCGCTGCCCGCGTTTGCCTCGACACGCACGATGCGACCGTTGCCGTCAACGAAGCGCGTGATGTCGCTGTCGAGCCCGCCGCACGGCATCGTGGCGGTCGTGGCAGTGAGCTGCTTTTTTTCGAGCGCGCGATCTACCGCTGCGACGATGTCGCGGACCTCGACAATCTCAGGATGCTGCCGCCAATTGTCTGCAGTCAATGCAGCGGTCGCGAACCGAGTCTCAGGCTGTTGATGCGGCGCGACGCGCGGCGGTGGTGCGCTGTGGACGCACGCGGATTTCAGCACCACGAACACCGCGACCAAGGAAAAGCGCGGCGGCGACGACCAGTTTTGCATTCACGATGCTAGCGCATGTTGCGGTCGCAACGCCTCGGTCCGAATCGACAGGGCGCGACGCGTGCACTACACCCAAACGATGCGCAAGCAACTGCCACCAGACTTCATCGCGCGCGTCACCGACGTCGTTGGCGATCGCTTTGTCGCCACCGATCAAGAGGCCCTGCAGCGCGCCAGTCACGACGAGACGCCCAACTTGGCGCCGAGCTTTCCCGATGCGGTGGTGCGACCCAAAGACGCCGACGAGACCCAGCGCATCATGCAACTGTGTGCGACGCACCGCGTCTACGTCACGCCGCGCGGCGCCGGTTCGGGCAAGTCCGGCGGATGTGTCCCCGTCTTTGGTGGAATCGTTTTGCAGCTCGACCGGTTGGATGCGATCACGCGCATGGACAAACAAGACGGTGTCGCGCAGGCGCAGCCAGGCGTGATCTTGCAAACGCTTCAGCAGACTGCTGAAGCGGAAGGCTTATTTTACCCGCCCGATCCCGCGTCACTTGCGTGGTGCACGCTGGGAGGCAACGTCGCTGAGAATGCGGGCGGCCCAAACGCGCTCAAATACGGCGTCACGGGTCACTACGTGCTCGGCCTCGAAGCGATCTTGCCGACAGGTGAGCGCATCTCGGTTGGTAAGCAGACCACCAAGGGCGTCGCGGGCTACGACATCGTTGGCTTGTTGGTGGGCAGCGAAGGAACCTTAGGCGTCATCACCTCAATGACGCTGAAGGTGTTGCCGACACCTCGCTATATTCAAACTGCGATCGCGATCTTCCCGTCGTCGCTGCACGCGGTAAACGCGGTCAGCGCGGTGCTCGCCCATGGCATCTTGCCGCGCACCATCGAGTACCTGGACCGAGACTCGATCGACGCGGTGCGCACCATGAACCCGCCGTACCGCTTCTCGCCAAACGCAGGTGCCGCGTTGTTGCTTGAGACCGACGGTGATAGCGAGCAAGGCACGCTTGAGGCACTGGCGCGCGCCCTCGACGTGTGTGCCACGCACGGCAGCCTCGACCAACTGCTCGCCACCGACGCCAAGCAGCGGCGCGACATCTGGCAGAGCCGTCGTTTGCTGTCGGAAGCCACGCGCAAAATCAAAAAGCACAAGGTCAGCGAAGACATCGTCGTGCCGCGCAAAAAAATTCCCGAGATGGTCGCGCGCACCGGTGCGCTCGGCGAGCGCCACGGGCTGATGACGTGTTCCTTCGGCCACGCCGGCGACGGCAACTTGCACACGCAGATTTTGTTCGATGAGCTGGGCGACTTGCCGCGCGTGGAGGCGCTGCTCGATGACCTTTTTGCAACCGTCATCGCACTCGGCGGCACCATCACCGGCGAGCATGGCGTCGGCTTGTCGAAAATGAAGTACCTGCCTATGGAACTTAGCGGCGACGCGCTGAAGCTGTCGTGGCGCCTCAAGCAAGCCTTTGACCCGCAAGGGATCTTAAACCCCGGGAAGTTTTTGCCGGCAAAGCTCGCGCTGCAGGCCGCGAAAGCTGCCGCGCGTGAGTCGCCAGCGGACTAATCCGCAGTGACGTCGAACCACAGCGTGAGCGTGTGTCCATCTTGGGTGCAGCGCAGCGTGTGCCGCTCAAAGGTGCGCGGCGCGGCGCGGTGGGTCATCGTGTGCGCATCAACGTACGGCATGTCGCCGCGCGGCCCGCACGACAATGCATCAGCGAGCAGCGCCGGGTCGTCGCTCGTACTGGCGCGAATGGCGCGCGCTGCACTCGCCCCGTACTCAGGCGTCACGCGCAGTTGCGCTGCAATGCGATCGGCGCGCGCTTGCGGGACGCGCAACAGCACGTCGTCAAGCGGCTGCAGCGTCGTGGCGGCGACCAGAAATCCACCGAGGGAATCGACAAGGGCGACGTCGTCACCAAGCTCGCGCTGGGCCTGCGAAAGCATCCAATATACGTTGGCGCGGCCGTGTTCACTGAGGTAGTCGCTGCGCGCGATGGCCGACAACAACACCGCGGCGTGCTTGGGTTGGTCTTCGCGCAACGCCGCGACGGCTTGCTGCAGGTACCAAGCTGCCTGTGGGCCGCTGTTCGGTGTCGTCATCACCGAGGACATCGTTGTGGTCGCGGGCGGCGTGGCGTCGGCAATGGTCAAAGCGACGGGGGGCGTCGTGGCGCACCCGGTCACGAAAATGGCCAACCAGATTGAGCCCGGTGTGATGCGCATAGGTAACGCTAGCGTTCGTCGACAGCGCGGTCTCGCCGAGGTCCCCAGTGTCTCCCTTTGGAGCGTCACGCAAACAAAACAGCGCTATACTCAACGCATGAGTGCTGCGCTGTTGGTGTTCGCGTTCACGATGTCTACTGCTGCGGATGCAGCGCCGCCCGCTGCGGATGCACCCGCAGCCGTCAACGCCACCCACGACGCAGACACAGATCTTCACGACGCCGACGCAATGATCGCTGACGCCGTCGACGAGCTGTTGGTTGCGGGTCAAGACGTCGTGCGAGTCGCCGTCACCGGCCTCGACGATGTGCGCGACAGCGAGCGCGCGCCGATCGAGCGCGCAGTCGTGCACGCAATTTTGCAGCGCCGCCGCGAAGAGGTCGTCACACCAGAGTTGTTGCGGGCACGGCTTAACGCGCAAGCGGAAGCGCAGACCCACGGCATCTCCATCGAAGCACTCAAGCCCTATGCGTGCGATCACGTGCTGTCGATGGCGCTGGTGTCGCAAGGTGCAACGAAAACGTTGAACCTCAAGTTGGTGTCCGCGCAGTCCGGTGCGGTGTTGTCGCAAGCCAGCGTACCAATCGGCGCAGCGACGCACGCGGCCAGCGCGTCGGCCACCTCTGCGCGTGTGGCAGTGCAGCGTCTCAGTGAGCTGCTCGCGTACGGCGTTGAGAGCACGGGACGGCCGGTCAAAAGCACGCGCATCGGCGTGCCGACGTTGTCTGCGACGCCGGGGGCTGCGCAGGACGGCCGCGTCGATCGGTTCGTGAGCGACGCGCTGTCGACAGCACTGGTGCGACGCGGGTTTGTCGTTGTCGATCGCGTGACGCTTTCACGTGCGGTCGAGCAGGCTGCGATCGGTCAGGCGCTTGGCGAGCACAACGCACCGCAAGTCGGCAAGTTGGCGGGGGCGGACGCGCTGGTCATCGGGCAGGTCAGTGAGGCGGGTACCGCGTTCATCGTCAACGTGCGCCTGGTCGACACGTCGACTGGCGCGGTGATCGCCGCAGGAAGCGAGAGGCTGCCACGCGACAACGTGCTGGCGAGGGCTGATGTCGAGACCCGCACGTCGGCAGAGGCAGCGATGCGTTCGGCGGTCGCTCCCGGTTGGGGGCAAGCCTACAACGGCGAGGGTGTGAAGGCGCTGGCGTTTGCGATCGCTGGTTACGGCGGGGCGTTGACCACGGTGGGCTTGGCGGTTGGGTCAGGGTTTGCGTGGCTGAGCTATCAAAACGTGCGGCCGAGCGTGTCGTTGTCGGCGCAACAAGCCGGCGTGCAAGCGGTGCAGTTGCGCCAACTCGCCAACGGCTTGTTGTGGGGGACGGCGGCGGCAGCGACGTTGACCGGCATCGCCTGGGGCGGTGCTATCCTCGACGCGGCGCTGGCGGAGCCGACCGCTGAGGGGGGCGCGTGACGGACAAGCGCGCGACGTCGCCCCACAACGACGCGCACCAATTGTTGCGCGACTACATTGCGCGCAACGGCTTAAAGACCAGCAAACAACGCGAGGTGATCGTCGAAGTGTTCTTTGGCACTCAGCGCCACGTGTCGATTGAAGAGCTGCTCGATCGCGTGCGGTTGCAACATCCGCACATCGGGCAGGCGACTGTGTACCGCACCATGAAGTTGCTCACGCAATGTGGCCTCGCCGAGTCGCGCCAGTTCGGTGACGGGCACACCCGTTACGAGGTGAGAAATGCGCAAGAAGAGCACCACGACCATCTCATCTGCACCGCGTGCGGCACGATTGTCGAGTTCGTGAATACGCAGATCGAAGCGTTGCAAGCGCGAGTGGCCAAGAGCCACGGGTTCATGGTCTCGCATCATAAGATGGAGCTGTACGGCCTTTGCCCCAACTGCCGCCAGTGATCGCGAGCTGTAAGGGCTTGTGGCGTCGTTGCCGGCTGTGGTGCTCGCGACGTGGACAGGAAGTCCACTTGCTGTGCTCCTCACCGGCGCCTAGCCACAAGCCCGTACAGCTCGCGATCCACGTTCCCCGTGCGGTTTGGTTTCGGGGAGGGCGTTTGTTTCCCGCTTGTGGCGTCGTTGCCGGCTGCGGTGCTCGCGACGTGGACAGGAAGTCCACGTCGTTGCCGGCTGTCGTGCTCGCGACGTGGATAGGAAGTCCACTTGCTGCGCTCCTCGCCGGCGCCTCGCCACAAACCCGTACAGCTCGCGATCCACGTTCCCCGTGTGGTTTGGTTTCGGGGAGGGCGTTTGTTCCCGCTTGTGGCGTCGTTGCCGGCTGCGGTGCTCGCCGGCTGTGCGCTGTCAACGCAGCAACTGCGCAACGATGAGCGCCACCGCCGCAGCGACCACGCTGTCGACAACAACAGCGCCCACGACGCGCCGACGTGACCTCGGCGACAACGTCGCGCCATCATGCAGCGCGCGCACGGCGAGCGTGATGGAGTAGATGTTGAGCAGCGGCGGGAATAGCACCACACCGAGCACCGCAGTGCGAAACGCGCGCTGGGCGTGGTCGTCACCGGTCCGCACCAACGACGCCCTCGGTGTGTGTGGGCCGTCATCGGCGTTCGCGGTGTCGTCGTCGTCGTGACGCGGCGGCAGCAACGCTTCGCGTGCAACCGCGAGGTGCTCTTGTGCCACCCACAGCTTGACGCCGCCGACCACGCCGGACATCGCCGCGTGCATGCCGACGATGTTGCCGTCGACGATGCGCGCGGCGATTCCCTCGACCTCCAAACGCCCGCGCGCGAGCTCGGCCTCCATCAGCGACGAAAACGACATCACCAAGGCTTGTGGGATGCGCTCGCCATCGACAACAAACGACAGCGCATGTGCAGGCGTGGAGGGTTCGGGCACGACGTTAGTGTACCATCTCGGGCGCCGCTGCGGTCAGCGCGTGGCGGACGTAAGCCAGAGGTGCTGCGTCATCGAAGCTCACGTTGCCGTCGCTGTCGCTTAGCACACCTAGCGCGCGCAGGGTCGCGGCGGCGTCCGGGAAGGGACGATCTTTGGCGTCGTCGTAGGCCCGTTCCCACGCCGCAGCCGCGACCTGCACAGCGCCGCGCTCTTGCATGGCGTCGTGCAACAATTGGAGGGCGGCGCGCGCGCGGTCGTCGCTGGGGTGGCGACGTTTAATCGCGAGCACAACGTCATCGACGGATGCGCCGTGTTGGCGCGCATTCACCTCGGCGATGAGCACGATGGCGGCGCCCGCCCAGTACGCATGTTGGTACGCGCCGGTGTCGTGCATGCGCGCGGCGGCGGCGGTGACGGTGAGGCCATCTTCCGCGGCGCGCGCGGCGCCAGTCTTCAGGCCGTCGACGAGCCCTTGCCAAAAGCGCTCGTCGGACGCAACCAATCCCACGCGTCGAGCGAGCAAGTCTTGGTGCCACGTCGCGAGCCCTTCGTTAAACCAAGCGTCTTGCGCCTGCACCGCGGGCAAATGCGCGTGGGAAAATTCGTGAGTGAGCGCCCAGCGCCCGCTGGCATCGTGATCGTCGCTGTCGCTGAGGTCCGTTTGCTGCGAGGACACAAAGAACAACGCCGTCGGTCCACCACCCCGCGAAAAAAAGCCGCCGAGCACCGGTCGCGCCGACGGCCGCGGCACCACGATAACGTTGAGATGCGCGACCGGAAATCGCCCCGACAGCGACGCCACCGCGCGCGCCGACGCCAATAGCCAGGCGGTCACTTCAGCCGCCGCGGGTTGTTCGCCGAGCTGCACGACGTCAAGCGTAGCGCCGGCGACCTCGAGCGTGGTGGTTGCGAAGGTGCCGATCGCTGTGTCGCACTTGAGTCGGTACGTCGACGCGGTGACGCGATAGCGCTGGCTTACGGGATCCGTTGGCCACGGAGCAAAGACAAAAAAGGCGCCGGGCGTCACGCGCGCCAACAAGGCGTCGCCGTCGTCAAACGACGCGGGGTGCCACAACCAGACGTCGGGCGACAACAACAGGTCATCGCCGACGCGCAGTGCCGAGTCCTTGCTCGCGAGCGCATCCGCCAGCGCGCCGATGTCCACGACCAGCACCGCGCAGCCTTGGCTTGCGATCAAGCGCTCCGTATGCACCCCACTGTCGTCGACACCGAGGGCGGCACCGTTGTCGTCGGTTGCACTGATGAGGGCTGGCAGCGCGCGGAGATTTTCGGGCGTGATGCGGCGCGTCGTCCACGTGGTGCCAGGCGCCGGGCAATACGTGACGCGCACTGCACCTGGCCGGTCCAGCGCGTCGGCGATGACGCTGACGTCCGCGTGCATCACGACTGAAGCTCGAGGCGTGCGCACCGTCGGCGTGACCGCCGCGACCGCGCAGGCGCTCGACGCCAAAGCGCTGAGCACCACGAGGCCAACAGCAGCGCAGCGCGCGTCGTTGCAGCGCGCGCGAAGCCGGCCGATCATTTTGCCAAGAGGCGCTTGAGCTCTTCGCGAATGATGATCTCCGCGAGCTCAGGCACGACCTCCCACGCCACCCGCTCGATGATCGCGCGCGCCTCCTGCGACAACGCTGCTTGCGACGGCACGCCGGCTTGCGTCGCGGCCGTCGCCACCGCTTGAACGAAGCCCGCGGTCACCGCGGCGCTCGCAATCGGAGCGACCTTGGGCGCGGCGGCAGCAACGGGCGCGACCGCAATCGGCGCAGCCTCGGCGACGTCGAGGTCCGATACCTCCATAAACGCGCTCTCGTTGACGACGATAGGCTTGCTCGCGGGCTTGGCGGGTCCGTCAAACGCGGCATCGACGGTGCGCGAGGTGCGCCAGCTGTCAACGTGCACGAGCGGCGGGTTGGCTGAGATCGCCGGCTGAGCCGTGATGGGCTGCGACGGCGCTGCGGTCGGTTGTGCCGTCGGTTGCGCCATCGGTTGCGCGCTGGTTGTTGTAGTCGCTGCGATCGCAGGCCGCGCAGCCGCGGCGGGTGGCTGCGACGCGCTGGCACCAAACCCGAACGGGTCGAGGTCACGCGTCGGCGCGCGCGCGATCGGCGTCGTGGCCGCGCTTGCAGCCGCGAGCGGTGCGCTGGCGATCGGTTGCGTCGTCGGTGGGCGCGCAAGGCCGGCAAAGCCCGCCGGCCCAGCTGGCGCGCGCGGCGTGGCTGCGACTGCCGCGGGTGTCGGCGCCGTCGACGCGCCAGCGACCGGTCCTGATGCCGTGACGCCGAGCAGGGTCTTGACGCGATCGAGCAGCGTCGTGCAGTCAAACGGCTTTGGAAGGTGGCCGAGCACACCAGCGGCTCGAGCGCGGGCCTCGTCATAGGGCGCCGAGCTGCCTGACAGCATCAAGATCGGAATCTGCGCGGTGCTCGGATCCGCGCGCAACGCCTCCGCCACCTCGTAGCCCGTGCGATCGCCAATCAGATGATCCATCAGCACGAGCGCCGGCGCGCTGTCTTTGGCGCGCTGCAGCGTTTCGGCTCCAGTGCCGGCTTTGACGACGCGAAACGGCTCTTTGTCGAAGACGATCTCGACCGCACGCTGAATGGTCACGCTGTCATCGGCGATCAAGATGGTGTGCATCCCGTGTCCTGTCAAACAATGGCCGTCGGCGAGGGCCGACGAAACAAAACCCTTCGCGTGTGTAGCGCGGTCGGACCCTGCATCTCAACAACGTGACCGAAACCGCCCAAACCAGCGCGCCTTCGCTCAGGTCGTCGGGCGCGGCGCCGGTGGTCAACGACCGGTATCCCGCGCTACTGAAGGGTGTGCGCACCACCATGAACCGCTACCTAGCCGTCGACGCAGGGCCGTTTGCGCTCGCGCTGCCGCTCAGTGCCGTGCGGCAGATCTTAGACATGGGCGGCAGCCAACAGGGCGCGGCGCTCGATCCCAAGGTGCTTGGCGTCGTGCCCGTCAGCCTTGCGGCGTTGTTGCACGCGACCCCGTCGTCATCGAGGCCTGCACTGCTGCTGCTCGACAATGAATCGGGCGCTACGCTGCTGTCCGTGTGCGCGCTCCACGGGGTGTTTGACGGCGACACACCCGTGGCACTCCCGAGCACGGTCGCGTGTCGATGGCCAGCCCTGCTCAGCGGCGTCGTGCACGCGGGCGGCGTACGGCTGGCGATCGATCCGCGCGTGCTCGTCGTCTTGCATGAAGGTGAAAAATGACGGGCGAGCCGGTGTTGCTGTTCATGGCGGCTGGCCAGCGCTTTGGCGTCGGCTTGGCAGACGTGAGTCGGTTGCTTGCGCAAGGTCCGCTGTTGCGCGTGCCGTTCGCAGCTCCAGCGCTCGCTGGCATTATGTTTGCCGACATCGACGGTCCCATCCCGGTCTTTGACTTGCGCGCCTTGGTGGACCCAAGTGCCGTGCTCCACGCCGACGACGACGCGGCGCTCACGGTGGTGTTGTTTGCAAGCCAAAAGGGGCCGGTGGGTTTGCGACTGCAGCGCTTGCTCGGCTCAGTCGCGCTGTACGCAGCGCTCGATGCGGCCCCAAGCGACGTTGTGGTCGCGGGCGGCTTGAGCGCCACCATCACGGGCTGGGCGCGCACCGACGAACACGTCTTCGCGTTTTTTTCTCCCGACGCGTTTTTGGCGGTGGTCGGCGTGTAGCGCTCGCGTGCCAACGTCGCAGGGCGCGTTTAAGCCCGATCGAGCGCCGCGAACTGCGCCAACAGCGGTGCGATGAAGCGCTCGAGTTCGCTTTGGTATTCATGCGGCACCGGTCGGGCATTTGGGAACTTTTGAGCCTGCGGGTCGACGTGGCTGCCATTTTTGAGCATCCCAAAGTGCAAATGCGGGCCGGTCGACAATCCCGTGGTGCCGACGTAGCCGACCAGCTGCTTTTGCGTCACCCGCGATCCCGCGTGAAGCCCGTCCGCAAACTTAGACAAATGAAAATATTCGGTCGCCAGCCCATTCATATGTTGGATCGAAACCATATTGCCAGCAGTTGAAGAATAATGTGCTTCTTGCACGATCCCATCCGCGACTGCCCACACAGGAGTGCCGATCGCGGCACCGTAGTCAACGCCTTGGTGCTGCTTGTTTTTTCCCAGCACGGGATGAAAGCGCATGCCGTAGCTCGATGTGATGCGCGCCACCTCCATGGGCGATTTCAAAAAAGTCCGCATCAACGCATTGCCGCTGTCGTCATAAGTGCCGTCGTGTTTGCCGTCCGCCGAGTGGAACAAAAATCCGCGATGGACGCGGCCAGCGTTTTTGAACTCGGCAGCGATCACTTTGCCGTATCCTAAAAAGCGACCACCGGCAGTCTTCTTTTCAACAAGGATTTTGAAGGTATCACCGCGTTGTGTTTGACGATAAAAATCGATGTTCCACGCAAACACGTCAACGAATCGATCCACCAGCCCGGCGTCTTCGCCTTGCTCCACCATCGCTTGGTACAACGAAGACCGCACGGTTCCGGTCACGCCCACCACGCTCATCAGCACCGGCGCGTCCGTGTGTGTCACCACAAACGTGTCTTCGTCCGTGGGCGCCGTGATCGCCGCCACCACACGCTGTGCGACGATTTGGCGTGGGATCAACGCAGCATTGAGGGTGTGCAGCTCAAAGTGCACGACCTCACCGACCGCGTTTTTCACGACGACGAACGGTGCACCCGCGCGCACCCCACGCCCATCCAAACTGTCGGCGAGCGCGCGCACCAGCGCACTGCGATCTTGCGCACCGACCGCCACGCGCGCCAGTGCCGATGACATCGACTCGCCGTCTTTGATGGTGTCGTTGAGCGCGCCGCTTGAGGGGGCGTTGGCAGCGTCGATGATGCTGTCGATGGGCTGCACGGGCACCGCGAGGGCACGCGTGTCGGCGTCGTCACCGCTGATGACGGCGAGCGCGGGCGACGCCACCAGCGGCGGGGATGCCAAGGGCGGCGACGGCAGCGGCGCCGGCACCAAGCGCAACAGCGCCGCGCACAACACCGGCACGCCCACGGCGCACAACACCAGCGTGCCGAGCGTGCGCTTTGCTGTCGACGACGACAGGGCCTGTTCGCGACGTTGCTGCACGCGCGCGACCTGACTGCGGTGGCCACTTCGGGCATAGCGTAAGTTGGCCACAGCAGGCTCCATCCAGACGAAGTTGCGCGGGTTGACCTCCATCGGAGGTGCGCTGACGCCCGTCGCACACCTTGGCGCAGAGCGGATCCAGAATCAAAAAATTTGCCGCACCGCGATGTCTGGCCGCCGAGCTCGGCCGCGCCCGCGTCGGCGACTACAAGCGCTCGTCGACGGCCAGCGCCTGCAGCAGCGGCACCACAAACAAATCCGCGAAGTGCGACAGCGCGCCGAGTGCCGCCTCAAAATGCGCGAACTCAAACGCCCCCGACGGCAGCTCGACGTTGATAAATGCGTCGCCCTCCTCGTCGATGCCGAACTTCGCGAGGTTGGCTTGTTGGTTGGCGGCCGCCAGTGCTCGCAGCGTCGCGGCACCAAAGCCGGCCTCGGGTGCTCGCATCAAAGGGTTGACCGTGAACACCACCCAATGCGGAGTGACGCGGACCAGCGCGACGAACGTGGCGTGCTTGCCGCGAAAGCCGGTGCGAAAAGTGTCGGCGTCGAGGTTCTCAAACGCCCATCCATAGCGTCGAAAATAGCGCGCCACCTCGGCTGTGGTCGCGTGCACTGGGTGCGGGGCCGTCACACCACCTCCGCATCGTCGCGCGCGATGGCCGCCTCAACGCGGGTGCGCCATTCGTCTGCGTAGTGGGCGAGCGCGGTCAGCGCATCGGCAAAATGCACGTAACCAAAGCCATCGCACGGCAACTCAACCGCGAGGCACAAGTCGCCATCATCATCCATCGCGAATTTGGCCAAGTTGAGTTCGTGGTTGGCGCGCAAGATCTCCGTCAACGTCAGCGAGCCCAAGGTGCGCCCGGGCTTGCGCTTCACGTAGGGATTGATCGCGAAGTAGACCCACGCGTCGGTGACCTTCAGCCAGATGTCGTATTGGCCCGTGCGCCCAACAAAACCGGTGCGAAACACCGACGCTTCGCGGCGTTCGAATTCCCAGCCGTACGTCGCAAAAAAACCGCCGAGCTCGTCCGCCGAAAACGACATGATGCACCCTACACCAGGCCGTTTTCGGCGCGCGCTGCTGTCTCACCCGCGCGCTAACGTGCGCCAACAGCCGGGGGTTGACACACTGCACACATGACCGGTCTCG
>JAYTVG010000483.1:0-1609 GCA_043744135.1 Deltaproteobacteria bacterium
CCTACGCGCAACACGCCTCGGTCGTGGTCACTGACGACGTGCCGGGATTTTTTCAGCCGCGCATGCTGGCGAAGGCGGCCACGCAGGTGCAGGTCGCCGTGCACGCGGTCGACAGCTGCGGTTTGTACCCGCTGCGCGCCACCGACCGGGTGTTTCCCAGCGCGCACACCTTGCGCCGTCACCTACAAAAGGAATTGCCCGCGCACCTGCAACACTTTCCGCACCGCGAGCCACTGTCGCTGCTCAAGCAGCGCACGACGCTGCCCGAGGCCATCGTCGCGCGCTGGCCGGTGTGGTCAGCGCCGCACGATCTCGCTGCGGCATTGTGCGCACTGCCGATCGACCACGCAGTCGGCGTGACGTCGACACCCGGCGGTAGCGTGGCGGCGCGCGCGCAGCTCGACAAGTTCTTGCGCTCCGGCCTAGCGCGCTACCACGACGAGCGCAGCGAACCTGACGCCGACGCAGCAAGCGGGCTGTCGCCGTATCTGCACTGGGGGCACATCAGCGCGCACGAGGTGTTTGCGCGCGTGGTGCATCAAGAGCACTGGACGCCCGACAAGGTGAGCGCGGTAGCTCACGGCTCGCGCGCAGGATTTTGGGGGATGAGCGCTGCGGCCGAGAGCTTCATCGACGAATTCGTCACGTGGCGCGAACTCGGTTTCAACTTTTGTTCTAAGCGCGACGACTACGATCAATACGACTCGTTGCCGACTTGGGCACAGGCCACCCTCGATGCCCACGCGACCGATCCGCGCGCGCATCTTTACACGCAACAACAGTTGATTGCGGCCGACACGCACGACGATGTGTGGAACGCGGCGCAACGCCAACTCACGCGAGACGGCATCATCCACAACTACCTGCGCATGTTGTGGGCGAAAAAGATTCTTGAGTGGTCGCCTCATCCGCGCGCCGCACTGTCGACGTTGATTGAGCTCAACAACCGCTTCGCCCTCGACGGCCGCGATCCCAATTCCTATTCGGGGATCTTTTGGTGTCTCGGGCGCTACGACCGCCCTTGGGGGCCAACGCGTCCGATTTTTGGCACCATCCGTTATATGTCGAGCGACAACACCAAAAAAAAGCTCACGCTCAAAACCTACCTCGCGCGTTTCGGCGCCCGGCGCACGCTCGCGCAGGCGAACCTGTTGTAAGCGGAGCAATCCACCTTCGCGCAAAGCACCCGCGCTGAGTGCACAGCGCTGAGATTGCTAGGCCGCGCGGACCCGTTCGCTGCGCGTTTTGTACATCACGTGGTCGCTATCGTCATCGCGCACGACGACGACACCGTCCAAAAAGTGCGGCCAGCCGTGCTCGGGTCGCAGCTGCAGGAATTCTTCGCGCATGACGGCGATGTTCCAATCGTGTGTGACGCACACCGTGAGCGTGCCAGGCGCGACGTAACGCCCGACGGTCCGAAGTTGCAGGTGGGCGCTGTCTTTGCGCGAGCGCAGCACATCGCGTGGCAGCTTGTCGTCAAACCAATCGCGAATGAATGCCGCAAAGCCCAGCTGCATGACGAGCTCCTCGGTGCGCTCGCGTTGCAAAATAAACGGCGCCGCGAAGTCGGGGTCCGTCTGCACGCGGCTGGCGTAGCGCGCGGCGC
>JAYTVG010000484.1:0-1607 GCA_043744135.1 Deltaproteobacteria bacterium
GTCCATGGTCGGCTTGACGTCGTCAGCGCTGATGTCGGCGAAGGGGGGCAGCGCATCGCGATGGCTCAGTTCACCGCCCGAGCGCAGTGAGATGTTCGGTGCGCGCGCGTACTCGAGCAAGGCGTTTTTCGGCGTCATGCTGACGGTTTACGAGCGTTGCGGTGTCAAATGCAACTCACGCGCGCGAACGCACGCGTCGCAGCGGCAGCGCTTCGCCCAACAGTTGCGCCGCGAGCGCTTCCGCGGCGTAGTCGCGCACCTCACCCCGCACGAACACGACACCACCCGCAAATGGGCGCCCTTGAAAGTCCAGCGGCAAAAAATAGCCGTGCTCCGGCGTTCGCGCCGTCGTGCGCGCGTGCATCTCGTGCAACACCCCGTCGAGGTAGTCGGTCACCCTATCGAGCGCGCTGCCGCCGTCGTTAGCGCGCGCAAACACCGTGACCTCGTGCACCGTGCGCGACGCCGGCAACGTGCACACGAGCCAGGCCGCGCGCGAGCCCGTCGAGCCGTCAACGTCGAGTGTGTCGCCGTAACGATCGCGTAGCGCACCCACCAAGCGCGCCCGCACGTCGTCGTCAAGCGCGGTGGTGGCTTCGCCGTCGAGATCGGGGGCCCGGCGCGGGTCGGTGTGCATGGTGGCTAGTCTTCGAGGTACGTGTAGCCCGACAAGCCCTCTTCATATTGGCGCATGAAGTTGCCCGATTGCTCAAACGTCATGCGGCCCGCCCGCACTGAGCGCTCGACGGCTTGGCGCACCCGGCGCACCAGGTCGTTTTTGTCGTATTCCACGTAGCTGAGCACGTCGCTGACGCGGTCGCCCTCGACCACCTGCTCAAGGCGATAGCCAGCGCCACCGTCTTGCGACGACACATGCACGACGTTGGTGTCGCCAAACAAGTTGTGCAAGTCGCCGAGCGTCTCTTGGTACGCACCCACCAAAAACGCCGCCAAATAGTAGGGCTTGCCGTTGTTGGCGTGCAGACGCAGCGTTGGTTTGACGTCGCGCAAGTCGATGAAGGCGTCGACCTTGCCGTCAGAGTCGCACGTCAAGTCGGCGAGGATCGCTTCACGCGTGGGCTCTTCGTCGAGGCGGTGGATGGGCGTGATGGGGAACAGTTGGTCTACGGCCCACGAGTCAGGCAGCGACTGAAAGACGCTGAAGTTGCAGTAAAACGTATCGGACATGGTTTTTTTGAGGCCAGCCAGGTCCTCGGGAACGTAGTCCAACTCCTGGGTGATTTTTTGCACCTTCTCACACACTGCCCAAAATAGATCTTCGATGCGGGCGCGCGCGCGCAGGTCGATGACACCTGCGGAAAACAACGTCTCAGCCTCGTCTTTGAGCTGCAGCGCGTCGTTGTAACTTTCTTGAAAGGTTTTTTGCGTCACGCTGCTGTACGCCTCAAACATGCCGTGCACTGACGGGTGTTCGTGTGCGAGCGGTTTGAGATCGTCTTGCACGCGGGGCGCGGCCATTTCGTTAATCCCCAGCACATTAAACACCAACACCGCGTGGTGGGCGACCAGCGCGCGCCCCGCCTCAGTGATGATGGTCGGGTGCGGCATCTTCGCGCTGTCGCACGCGTCTTGGATCGACGACACGA
>JAYTVG010000485.1:0-5103 GCA_043744135.1 Deltaproteobacteria bacterium
TGGCGTTGGCCGTCGTTGAAGTAGGCGGGAATCGTAATCACCGCTTTTTCGACCGGCCCACCGAAGTACTCCTCGGCCACTTTTTTCATCTCGGCGAGAACCATCGCGGAGATCTCAGGCACCGAGTAGTTCTTGTCGCGCAGCTCGATGCGCACGTCGCCGGTTCGGCCCTCGACGATCTTATACGGCAGAATTTGACGCGCCTGCTGAACGACGGGGTGCGACCAGTTGCGCCCGATTAAGCGCTTCGCGGCGTACACGGTGTTGGTGGCGTTGGTGATCGTCTGGCGCTTGGCGATGTGACCCACGAGCCGACGTCCACTCTCCGCAATCGCGACGATGGACGGGGTGGTCTTATAGCTCCCTTTGTTGGCAATAACCTTCGGCACACCGCCTTCAACGGTGGCGACGCAGCTGTTGGTGGTGCCAAGGTCAATGCCGATGACCCGTTCCATGAGGACTCCTAATATGCAGATAGTCCAATACGGCCCGCGAACGCAAAAAAGCTGTTGCGCACCGGCGGCTATTTATGTCGTTTGGCGTCTTTGAGAAGCTCTTTGGCTCGCGTTGCGGTCGGGTCTAAGGCGAGCCAACGCTCGGCGGCGTGCTGCGCGATGACCCACTTGCCGTCGGCGGACGCGGCTTCGGCGACGATTTCGTGGGCGCGCACGTTTTTGGGCGCGAGCTCGGCGGCTTGCTGCGCGAGCTTGGCGGCGCGAGGCTGCTTTTTGAGCGTCTGCATAATCTTTGCGATGTCAACAAGCAGCGCGGCGTCCGTGGTCTGCGCGGCGGTGTCAGCCACGCTCTCGGCGCTTTTGTGCACCTCGTCCATCATGTCTTTCATGTCGTACGGTGACGCCAACACTTGGTTGATGCGCTTGACCAAGAACTGCGCATGGGCGCGCTCGGCCTCAAGAATGAACTTCCTGCCGGTGACCCGGTTGGCCTCGCTGTCTTCAAAGGACATCGCCAAGCGCGCGTGCACGGCGGCCTCGTCATGGCGTCCGGCGGCGGCTGACTGTTGCGCCAAGGTCATCAGCTCGCGCCCCCGTTTAAGCCGATCGACGACGGGGTTGCGCTTGAGGCGTGCCTCTTTGATGCGCGTTTGCGTGCGCAGCTCGCGGGCCTCAGCGTCGCGCTTGTCGCGAGCGAGTGTTGCGAGACGCTCCAGCTCCTCTTCTTCAAGCGGCGTCAACTCCATCACGACGGTGGCGTCGTAGGCTGCGCGCCGCTCAGCATCCGCGAGCACGTCGAAGGCCGCCTTCATGGCCTTAAAGATGACGTCGAGACGGTCCTTGTACGAGCCGAGGTTCTTTCTGAAGTACGCGTCGGGGTGGAATTCCTTCGACACCTTGAAGTAGCCCGCCTTGAGGTCAATGCCTTGGGCGGTGCGCGTGACGCCGATCAGCTTATAGTGCGTCCACGTCGTGAGGTTCATTTCGTAAAACAACACGCGCTTTTTCTGCTCGTCGGTGAGATCGACTGCCTCCATCATCTCGGCAATCGGAAACAACACGCCAGCGTACGGGTCGCGCTTGGCAACGACGCGCACGTTTGCGCTATCCGCCGGCGCCACCGCGCCCTTGGTGACGAGGCTGGCAATCACCTCACGCGCGCGACTGGCCGGTTGCACGACGCCCTCGCGGCTCAGCTCGGTGATGGTCACGCGACGGCCCGAGATGCGCGACAGCACGAACCCCTCTTCTGGAGTGAGCGGCAACTTCGTGATATCCACGGTCGCGACCACTTCAAATGTCGTCTCGTTGTCGCCCGCCGTCGCCATGCCGCATGATGCGATCGACGCACGCGCATTGCAAAATCCGGACAGCCTCTTAATGCACCGGTCATGAGCAAGCTGAGCCCATCCGACGCTTTTGCACGGCTGTGCGCCACCATGGACTTGTTGCGCAGCACCGCCGGCTGCGAATGGGATCGCGCACAGACGCTCAAAACCCTGCGCGCTTACCTGCTTGAAGAGACCCACGAGGTGCTCGCGATCCTCGACGCGCTCGACGACGACGGCGGCAGCCGCGCGCAGCCTACGCTGGTGCAGGACCACAAAAGCGAGCTGGGCGATCTGTTGTTGCAGGTGGTGTTTCAAAGCGCCATTCAGCGCGACGCCGGTCGGTTTGACGTCGGTGATGTGTGCACAGCGATTCACGATAAGTTGGTGCGCCGGCATCCCCACCTATTCGGCGCGCACGACGACGGGGCGCCACGCGCGAGTTGGGAGGCCATCAAACGCCAGGAGCGCGACGCAGCGATGCCAACGTCTGCGCGCCCAGCGTCGGCATTGGACGGCGTCCCGCAACATTTGCCCGCGCTGTTGCGCGCCTATCGCACCGGTGAAAAGGCGCGCGGGGTCGGCTTTGATTGGCCTGACCACGTCGGTGTCGTGGACAAAATCAAAGAGGAGCTCGGCGAGCTACAAGAGGCGCTCGACAGCGGACAGCAAGAGCGCATCAGCAGTGAGCTTGGCGACCTGCTGTACGCCATCGTCAACCTCGCGCGTCACAAAACGATCGACCCTGAAGCTGCGCTGCGCGGCACGATGGCGCGCTTTGAGCAGCGCTTCCGCGTCGTGGAGCAGTTGCTGGCGCAACAGCAAAAAACGCCCGAGCAGTGCACCCTCGATGAGCTTGAAGCGACGTGGCAACAAGCCAAGCGCCAGTTGGCCAGCAGCGCACCAAGCGTTGCGGTGAACAAATAGTTAGCGGCGCTTGAGCCTGCGCATCAGCTTGTCTTTGACCTGGTCGACACCCTGCAGCTGCAAGGCCACGGCACCTGCCCCATACAACACGATGGCGACGGCCATAGCACTCGCCAACACGACGATATTGCGGAGACAAAACCCGCGCGGCCACGCGCCCAAACGCGCGATTGCATATGCCGCACCCACGGCGCCGGCAGCGAGTGTCACCTGCCAGCACCACGGGCGAACCAGCGACCCCAACTGCAACGTGCCCATCCGTCGCCGCAACAGCACCACGAGCAGGCCGGTCTGTAAAAAGCACGAGCACGACAACGTCAAGGCCAGCCCCGGCACACCAAAGCGGCGCAGGTACAAGCCCAACAGCAAGTTGCTCACGAGCACCACGGCACTCACCTTCACCGGCGTGCGCATGTCTTTGAGCGCGTAAAACACTTGTGCCGTCGCGCGCGTGCCGCTGACGGCGATGAGCCCAGGTGCTAAGCCAATCGACACCGCGGCCGTGTGCGTGACGTCGTTCCACGTGAACTTGCCGTGCAAAAATAACACGCTCACGAAGGGCTTCGCGAGCACAGCCAAGCCAAACGCCGCCGGCACCGCCACCAAGGTGGTCAGGATGATCGCGTAGCGCCACGTCGACACCAGCGCGTCGATGCGATTGTTGGCCGCGTGCGAGTTCATGGTGGAAAACGCGCCCTGAGCGATAGCGACGGCGAACACCCCTACGGCGAGCTCGTTGAGTCGGTCGGCGGTGTAGTAGTAGCTCACCGCGCCGTCGCCGAGGTCGCTTGCGAACTGACGCAGCACAATGATGTTGAGCTGGTACACCGCGAGGCCAAACAACCCCGGCAAAAAGCTACGCATCGCGGACTTGACGTCGTCAGAGAGCACAAACCGCGGGCGCACCAACAAACCGCGCGCCAACAACGCGGGCTGCTGCACCAACACCTGAAGCACGCTTCCCACCAACACGCCGACGACGATGCCGTAGATGCGGTGGTCGGGCGCAAAGGTGAGCGCGCCTAAAATCGTGAAGCCGATCATGCTGACGTTGAGCACGATGGGCGCGAGTGCCGGCACTGCGTACACCTCGTGGGCGTTGAGGACCGCCATCGACAAGCCCACCAACGACATCGCGACGATGCCCGGAAACAGCCACCGCGTGAGCGTCACGCACAGCTCGAATTTGGCGGGGTTGGTGGCAAACCCTGACGCAAACGCGTAAACGAGCCCACGGGCACCGACGAGACCGAGCAGCAACAGGCCCACGACCACGAGCGTGAGGTAGCCGAACACCGACGCGTAAAACGCGCGTGCGGCCACGTCGCCGTGTTGCGTGCGCACGCGCTGATACGCCGGCTGCACGACCGCCGTCAGCGTCCCCTCTGCAACCAAGCGCCGCAGTACGTTTGGGATGGTGAACGCGAGGTAAAAGACGTCGGTGAGGCCGCTCGCGCCAAAAAAATGCGTGATGCAGAAATCACGCACCAGCCCCGCCACGCGTGAGACCATCGTCAGCGCCATCAACACGCTGGCGTTTTTGGCGATGCCAGCTGGCGTGTGCGGGCCGGTGGCGGGCGCACGGCGCGGTTCACCTGCCAAGGTCGGTGGGTTCACTTGTTCACCTCCCGAGGTCGGTGGGTTCAATTGTTCGCCTCCCGAGGTCGGTGGGTTCATTTGTTCACCTCCCAAGGTCGGTGAATTCGCCATCGGGCCTTTACAGCGTGGTTCGCTGCCACTAGCAACGGCGTTTCCACTTGTTTTGTTTCGGAGAGAGATCGCATGGCTAGTCACAAGTCCGCATGGAAGCGTCATCTTCAATCCGTGAAGCGTCGCGATCGCAACCGCGCCGCCAAAAGCGAGCTGAAGACGATCGTGAAAAAGGCCCGCGCAGAAATCGAGGGCGGCAAGGCCTCTCCTGTGGCTGGCGAGGTGAAACACGCGGTGTCCGCCATCGCACGCGCCAAGAGCAAGGGTGTGCTGCACAAGCGCACGGCGGCACGGCGCACGTCGCGCATCATGCTCGCGGCCAACAAGAAAGTCACCGCCGCACCGGCGAAAAAGACCGCGACCAAAAAGAAGTAGGCAGCGACGGGTCGCTTCTTTCAAGCGACGCGTCGAGACATCGCCTTCACAACACGCAGGCCGCCGACGACAAGATGCGGGCAGCGTGTTTTTTTGCGGCTGCGCCAAACGCTTCACGCCCGGTGCTGCGGTTGAGACCTTGGGCGAGTTCGTTGTCGCTGGCCATCGCCACCAACACCAGGGCCCGGCCGAGTTCTGACACCGGGCGACGCGCCACACACATTTGCCCCGTGACGTGGTGCGCAGCTTGTCGCAGCGCGGTCAGTTGTGGCGCACGCAGACGGTCAAGGCCTGACATGACGCCGCGC
>JAYTVG010000486.1:0-1606 GCA_043744135.1 Deltaproteobacteria bacterium
CACGCTCACCGTCGACGTACGCGCCGATGGTTTGACAGCTGCCTGCACGGTCAACGACGGCGGCTGACCGAGTGCTGCACCGGCGTCCATTGCGCGCGCTTGGCTACGCACCCAATCGAAAAATGCTGCGCGCACCCGAGCGGCGCCATCTTTTTGTTGTGTCATAGCGCAAAACTACAGCGGTGCTCGCGCACCTGCAAGAAGCATCAAAAGCGCTCACGCACGCGTCACCGCAGCCGCGTCGCACGCCGCTGCGGCAGCCGCCACCAGGGCAGCCAGGGCGCGTCGTGGTGCTCCCAGTGGTAGCCGAAGTGGTAACACTCAAAAAAACTCCGCGCCGACGTCACCGACGCGCTGCGTGCTCGATGGGCGTCGGCAAACGGTTCGCCCACGAGCGTGCGGTGCGGCCGATACGTGCCGAAATAAAACAGCTGCAGGGCGCTCAAAAACGCCGGCACAAACAACACCGCGATGACCTGCAGCAGCGGCACCCCCGCCACCACCAACAGCGTTTGCCAAACGGCGTTGAGCGCGACGATGCGCCACGACACGTAGCCGGAAAAAAACCCGACAAACCAGCGCCAAAACCGCGCGTCGACGAAGTCCGGGTCGCCGGGCTGCGCGGGGACCCGGTGGTGTTCGTGGTGGGCGCGGCGCATGCGCGCGTACGGCAAAAAAGCAAACAATGCCAAGCACAGGGCGCCGATAGCGTCGTTGGTGCGGCGCTGCGCGTGCACCAAGCCGTGCATGGCGTCGTGCGCGGTGATAAACAGGCCGGTGTTGGCGAAGGCGCGCACCACGATCACGACCGGCACCACAAGCCACAAGCCGCGCGCACCACACGCACCGAGCAACCACGCGCCGAGTGCGACCGTGCCCGCCCACATCGCCACCACGGCCGTCGCGACCCAGATGCCGGCGGCGGGACAGCTTGGTGTGGCAGCGGCGTGCATGGCGGCACGATAGCAACGCCGGGCGCGCGGCACCGCTCATTCGTAGCGCAAGGCCTCGATGGGATCCAAACGCGCCGCACGCCCCGCCGGATACAAACCGAAAAACAGCCCCGTCCCCGCAGAGAAACCCAGCGCGACCGCCACCGACCACAGCGGCACCGCGGGCGGCGGAAACTCGGGCACGACCGCGGCCACGACGAACGACACCGCGTAGCCCAGTGCAACGCCCAGCACGCCGCCGGTGGCGCCCAGCACGCTGGCCTCGGCGAGAAACTGCACCATGATGTCGCCGCGGCGTGCACCCAGTGCCATGCGAATGCCAATCTCGCGCGTGCGCTCGGTGACCGACACCAACATGATGTTCATGATGCCGATGCCACCCACCAACAGCGACACGCCCACCACCGCGAACACCACCCACGTCGCTGTGTTGGTGACCTGCGCGACGCTTTTTAGGATTTCTCCTTGGGTGATGAGCGTGAAGTCGTCGGGTTCGCCGAGCGCAAGTTGGTGTGCACGCCGCAACGCTGCGCGGATCTCTTGCTTGGCTTGCGCCACGTCGTCGTCGCTGGTGAGCTTCGGCTTGAGCTTGATGAGCACGACGCCGCCGCGTTTGGTGCTGGCCGCGATCGCTGTGTGCGGCACTGCGACGA
>JAYTVG010000487.1:0-1606 GCA_043744135.1 Deltaproteobacteria bacterium
CTATGCTCGCGTCGGTGCAGCGGGCCGCGACCGCATGCGCGAGAGCTTGGCGCTGCTCAAGTCGTTGGCGCCTGCTGTCGACCTCGTCGAGCGCGACGATGGCCAAAATCACGTCGTCGCTACGCAAGCGGGCACGGTGCGCCGCGCTGCACTCGTGCAACGCGCGCAGCTGTTGGATCTGTGCGCGCTCGACGACAAGGCCGTCGTAGGCATCGTTCAGCTGTCGGATCTCGCGGGCTTTGATGCGCGCACCGTCGCACAAACGCTGAGCTGGGCGTGTGGTCTTGGCAAACGCAGCGTTCACGTCGTCACGGTGGTGGTGCCGCGCACGCTCGCCGAGGTGTGTCACGCGCCGCTTGAACTTGCGCGCGCGCTCGATCTGCCGTCGCTGCGCGCGCCCATCATCGAGCAACTCCGCGAGCAACTGCGCGCCAGCGCACGGGTGCCCACGCATCTTTTGTTCGCTCCTACGCTTGGCTTAACCAACACCGCCGACAT
The DNA here is from genome assembly GCA_043744135.1 of Deltaproteobacteria bacterium. Classification (GTDB taxonomy): domain Bacteria; phylum Myxococcota; class UBA727; order UBA727; family VGSZ01; genus JAYTVG01. Next base: position 499 of record JAYTVG010000487.1, read on the forward strand.
CATCGCTGACATCGAAAAAGCGACCGGCAAGATCACGCGAGAATTGCTGGCGATGCACAACAGCGTGCCCGGCGAACGACTGGCGCGCGCGCTGCACGCTGGCATCAAAGCGCGCGGCGTCGTCGTGGTCGACGGGCACGTGGGAGCGGCGAGCGTCGTCGACGGACATGTGCAGCGCGTCGTCGCACAGGGCGCGCGCATGACGCTCGACTTAAAGCCGCGCGCCGTTGTGCTCGCGACGGGGCGATTTTTTGGCGGCGGGATCGTGCGAGACCAAACGGCCATCGAGCCCGTGCTCGACTTGCCCGTTGTCGTCGGTGGCCCACAGCTAGGCGATCGTTTCATCGGGGATTTTTTGGGCGCGCGACCGACCGACGCGCATGCGTTGTTTCGCGCGGGCGTTGCGGTCGATGCGCGCATGCGACCGGTCAGCGACACCGGCGCCGTGCTGTTGCACAACGTCACGTGTGCGGGAGCTGTCGTTGAGGGTTGGGACCCCGCGCGCGACGGCACCGCAGGCGGCGTCTCCGCAGTGTGTGGCTTGCTCGCCGGCGAAAACGCTGCGACCTGGGTGAAGGGACCGCCGCCGTGAGCACGCGCGGCGCCTCGGACAATGACGCTGCTCGACTTCGCGTCGTGGTGTTTGGTTGCGGCGGCATCGGCGGCACCGTCGCCGCGCGGCTCGGGCGCACACGCGAGCTCTTCGTCGTCACCAACAACACCGAGATCACCACCGCGGTCGCACAGCGCGGCTTGCTGTTAAACGACGTCGACGGTGAGGTGCTCGCGCAGCCTCACGTCGTCACGCGGCCAGATGCGCTGCCGTCTGCGGCGTTTGACATCGCACTCCTCGCGGTGCCGCCCAATCGCTTAGCGCAAGCGGCGCGCGACGCCCTGCGCACGTTGACGCCCACAGGCGTGGTGGTGCCGCTCGCCAACGGCCTGCCTGAGGAGCGTCTCGCTGACGTGGTCGACGCCGCGCGCATCGTTGGCTGCATTGTTGGGTTCGGCGCCAGCCAACGCCGCCCTGGCGACGTTGAACGCACCAGTGAAGGCGGGCTGACCGTCGGCACGCTCGCGGGTGCGCTGTCCCCGATGGCGCTGCGCG
>JAYTVG010000488.1:0-5096 GCA_043744135.1 Deltaproteobacteria bacterium
TCACGGCGCCGATGACACGCGGGGCTTTTGCACGCGCTCGCGGGCCGGCCCAAGCGACACGTTGGGCGTCGGCTTGAGCGCGACGTGCTGTTGCGCTGCTGCGCCGTCGCTGCGACCGATCACGTCGAGCACAAAGCGCGCGTAGTCGGTGGCGCCCGAGTGGCCGCTGGGCACTGCGGCGCGCACCGCTGCCAGCCGCTCGGTGGAACAGGGGTGCGCGAGCGCGAACTGGGTCTTTGCTGGACCCGCGCTCAGCAGCGCATAGGCGTCAGCAAAGCCTGCGCTTGGGTAGTCAGCGGCAGCGAGCATCGCGATCATGGCGTCGTCGAGCGCCGCTTCAGAGCTGTCGTCGCTCGGCGCCATCGCGTTGGCGCTGGCTTGCGCAGCGTCGCTGGCGGCACCGCCGATGGTGCGCGCGACGTCGCCACGGTCAATGTGCGCGATCGCGTGCGCGAGCAAACCAGCGAGCATGGATTCGTTGGCGAGTCGCCGCAGCAGGCCTGCCGTGACGAGCACTTGGTGCCCGGGCAGCACGAGCAGTTGCGGTACCTCGGTTTTGCTGACGAAGACCTCAAGGTGTGCTGCGGGCGCGAGCCGAGCGGCCACCCGTGTCGCGTAGGCGGCCGGGATCGGATCGGACCACACGCCACCCCACAGCGCAGCGACGCCCGCCACGGCTTGGGTGCCGTCGCGCGACACCGCGGGGCGTAGGGCAAAGGCGGCGCCGAGACCACACAACACCACGATCGACGCCACGACCCACAGCCGCTTACCTGAGGGTGCGCGGGGTGGCGGCGCACGCAACGCCGAGTTCGTGTGCTGACGGCGGCGCGGTTGCGACGACTCCATCGCCGGGTCCAGCAACACCGCCGGACGCGACCCTGACGTCGACAGTTCGGCCGTGCTCGTGTGCAGCGCCGCCGACGAAGGGGGCCGCGCGCGCGGGCCACTGCCTTCAAATGCGCTGGGCGCAAGCTCACGCGCCGGCGCGGTGAGTGTGGGTGCGCCATCTGCATGTGTCGCTGCCGTGGCTGTCTCGCGTGGTGCACGCGGTTTGACCAGCTTGTCCATGGCCCTCACACTAGCAAGATGCCCGTCGCGAGATCATCGTGTCCCATTGCGAACCGCGACCGCCAACACGCGCCCCTGCGTCACCGGCGTGCGCGTGGCTTTACACTCGTGGAGATCGGCGTCGTGGCGTGCATGGTCGGCATCCTCGCCTCCATCGGCTTTGCGAGCTCGCGTGCGCTGGTGGCGTCCGCCGAAGCGCGCAACGAAGCCGTGCGGTTTGCCACCGAACTGCGGCGCTTTCGTTCTGAGGCGATCCAGCGCCAGATGTACACGCACGTGTCGCTTCGGCCTGGCGGTGTCGTCGCCCGACCCACGGTCGTCGCCGTGTTCAGCGCGAAACGCATCCCGACCGTCGCGACGCAAACGCCCTGTCAGGAGCTTGCGGCGGGCGCGCTTTCGCCGGGCGATATGTTGGCCACCGACGTGTTTTCAGGCCTGAGCTTCAACATGACGGCGGTCACCGCAGGCGGCGTGGTGGCGGCGCAGTCTGCGTGCTTTAGCCAGCGCGGCCAACCGTTTGACGATGCGCTCACGGCACCTAGGCCCGTCGACATTGAGCTCACAGCTGGCGCTGGGGCGGGCAGCACCGCTTTGACGCTGTCGGTTGACCAGCTCGGCGTCGTGCGCAGCTCCGACGCCGCGTCAAGCTCGGGCATCGCTGGCACCTCGCTTCACCCCGTCGACAGCATGGAGGCAGAGTCGGCGCCTGTGCCCCCCAATAGCATCGATCCTCCGTCTGACCTGCCGCTGGTCGAGACCGAACCTGGCGTGGTTGTGGCGCCGGGCGGCACTGGCGATGACGGCTCCGGCGTCGAAGACTTGTGCGGAGACGTCTGCCCGCTCACCTGCCAAACCGACCCCACACCGTGCGACGCCCCGTGCGACGTCTGCCAAGACCCCTGCTCTACGCCCGGCTCAAACCCCCCGGACTACGCGAACTACTGCGCGCCCGCGTGCATCACTGCCATGGGCGGCGACAACTGCTGGTGCACGGGCCTGTGCGGGTACCCTTGGTACTAACGCCAACCACACCCATGCGAGGGCGCGCATTCACGCTGATCGAGGTCACCATCGCGGGCACCTTGCTGGCGGTGGGGATGGCGGGCTTACTGACGTCGTGGGGGTCAGTGATGGGCATCTTAGAGCATGAGCGTCGCTTCGCGGAGGCCACCAACCTCGCACGCACGCAGCTCGACAAGATGTTGATCTACGACGCGGGGGCTCCCGCGCTGTCGCCCGGCGCCGTCGCGGTTGGCCACGTCGACGCTTTTGGCCAAGCGACGCCCGGCGTCGGTTACGACGTCGGTTACATCATCAACAACAACCGCCCGAGCGTGGGCAACATCGAGGTGCAAGCCACCGTGAGCTGGCTTGAACGCTCCGGGCCCAAGCAGACGAGCTTGCTGACCTACCGCGAGAGATGAGTTTGGGCGTTGCGGGTTTTTTGATCCTTGCTCGTCGCCCTATCGCGATGGGCGCTTGAAAGGTCGCTGGCTATGTCGCGCCGATCGGTTCGTGCATTTACCTTGATGGAGGCGGCCGTCACGATGGCGATGGCGTTTGCGATCGTGTTTGCCGCGGTGATGATGCAGGTGCTCATCACACGATCGTTTACGTCTGCGCGCCGCGTCTCGGACTTGGCCGATCGCGCCACAGCGGTGAGCGCATTTTTAGCGAAGGAGCTTGTCACTGTGGGCGGAAACGCTGCCGGGACTGCGTCGTCGATTTATGTCGAGCAGGAATGCGCCGCGCGCGGTGAATTTCCCGCCTGCCCGCGCGGAGCGGATCGGCTGACGCTGTTTTCTGCGGTGCCGAAGTTGCCTGCGTGCCGCATCAGCCACGTGGACAACAGCGTGACGCCGCCGCGGGTGTCGTTTTGGTTTCGCGATTCCGCCAACAACCCTAAGTGTTGCTTCAACGACGAGAAAAACGGCTCGCGCGTGCCGGTGCCAGTGGCGCTGCAAAACGATCCGCTGCAATTTTCGCAATACCTCAAGCAACACGCGATGGTGGTGCAGGGTCCGTTTCACAAGGGCATTTTGCTGATCGCGGATGCCGCGGCGCCGGGTGAAACGACCGCGCCCGCACCAAACGGCTACTCCGACAACGACTGGGACGACGACGGCTTCGCTGACACGCGCTGTTCGTTTCGCATGATCGACGTCATGCAGCCGGCTGAGCGCTTCGAGCCGCCGGCCGTGGCCGATTGGCGCAACGGCACCGTCACCATTGCCGACATGCGCACCATCTACCTCGACGACGCCAAAAACCCTCCTGAGCTGGTCATGCACACCGACCTCGACGAAAACGGCGCGGGCGCCAACCCCACGCTGAGCAACGCTGGCACGCCGGCGGCATACGGTTGGTCGGATGCGTTGTTGGTGCCCGACACCGAGCTGTTGACCATCATGGATGGCGTCTACGATTTTCAAGTCGCCATCGGCTACGACCTCAACGACGATGGCGACGTCGCCAGCAGCGAGTGGACGTTTGAAACGCCGGGCGAGACCCGCGACTACCGACAAGATCGCCGCATCCGGTTGTTGCGCGCAGACGCGGTGCTCGGCGTCAGAGTCAGCGGGTTGTTTTCGGGCAGTGCTGCGCGCAGCCCCGCTAACGGCGTGGGGATTGGCGGCTTGCCGGCGGGCACTATCGCTGTGCCCGGCGTGGCGCTGCGCACCGCGACCGTGACGGTGATGCCGCGCAACACCGACTCGCTCATCGCGGGGGTGGACTGATGCGTCGCGAGCGTGGCTACGCGTTGCCGTTTGTGCTGACCGTGCTCATTTTGTTGGGCATGGGCGCGTCGCTTGTCATGTACGTCTTGACGGCGGGCGTAGCGGAAAAGCGTCGCGGCCTTGGCGAGCTGCGCGCGTTTTATGCCTGCGATAGCGCCATCCGGCTGGCGAGCAGGATCGCCGAACAGGTCGCGCTGGAAAACCCACTGCTGCCCGGTGACGAGGTGACGCAGAAGGTCATGGACAAGATCTGCACGGAAGCCGGTGGCTGCTTGGGCACGCGCTTGCCAAACGGCACGCCGTTTAGTCCGGGGCCAGCGACGTACCCGGGCTATCCGTTTGTGGCGGAATATCGCGCCGGCGCACCCGGCGACATCGTAGGCCCCGACGCCTTCATGCCGCCGTCTGCCAACATGGAGCACTTCAGCGTGCGGGTGCGGCCGCTGCAAAACGTCACCACCATTCAAAACGGCGCGTTTCGGGATCTGTTTTCGATCCAGTCCACGGTGCAGATCGAAACGCAGGGTATCGACACCGTCACCGGCACGGTGGCGCACGCGCGGGACAAGTTTTCGATCGGCACCGTCGCGCCCTTTCAGCTCATGCTGTTTTCAAACGTTCGTCAAGACTGGGAGGCCAGCCGACCGCGCTCGCCGCTGCCGTTGCCGCTTGGCATGGATCTGTCGCGCATGGGACCGTCCGCTTACGTCGACGGTCCGTTTACTGCGCGCGGGCCGTTGCGACTCACCCGTGCGGTGTCGACGGGCGCGCAGAGCTTCATCGCCGCCCGCGTGTGGGACGGCGATACCGCGGCGCCGGCGTTTAGCGTCACCGCCACCGACGGCGTGTGGGCCACGCGCATCAACAAGTCGCTCAAGCTGCCCTCGTCACCGGGCCGCCGCCAAGTCACCGCCGCCGAGTTGGCGCTCGAGCCCAACACCACGCGCTGGTTGCTTGACCCGGTCATCACGACGGGGCCATCTCCCGACGGGGGACGCGCAGCTGACGCCAAGCTCGCAGGGCAGGCCGACATCCGCATCATCGATGGCATCTGGTTCATCAAACCCCCCATCGGCTCGTCGGTGCCGCAGTGGCCAGGCATCCCCGTATGGTCAGACCACCCGGGCGCAAACGTGCAGTTGGCGCGCGCAGAGACCCAAGCGTTGGTCGATCCTTTGGGCACCGGGCGCTTCGGCCAACAAGACATCCGCGTCGCGCGCAGCCTCGCCGACATGCCTGAGCGCTACTCGTATTATGAGACCGGCCGCGCCGGCACCAGCGACCTGA
>JAYTVG010000489.1:0-5095 GCA_043744135.1 Deltaproteobacteria bacterium
GCTGCGTGAAACCGAGGGCAACGTCTCAGAAGCGGCGCGTCGCTTGGGCATCGGTCGCGCGACGTTTTATCGACGTGCGCAGCGCCATGGCCTCACGCGCGAAGACGGTTTCCCCGGCTAGCGCCCACCCACACCGGACCGAGCGTGCGGGGGCAAAATCGGCGCACGCAAGGCCCCGGACGCAGCCCTGCGCGACAAATCGCAGCCTGCAGCAAACGCAAGCGCTTGTGGGACGGGCTTTGCGGCCGTCGATGCGTTGATGATTGCTACGCGCGCGAAACGTGCGCGCGACGCCCATCGTGGCTAAGGTCTGTCTATGCGGCAACTGTCCCGTCCACGTCCCCACGTCGGTGAACTCGCGCTCGGCGTCGTGATCTCAACCGCGATGTTTTGCGCTGGCTGCTCGACGGTGTTGCGACCCACGCGCCCCGACACGCCGCTAGCGGCCGACGGTGCAGCCTCGGTCGCTGCCGTGCGCTTTGACGGCGCGAGCACGGTGCTGCGCGAACCCGGCATGCCGCTGTCGCCGTCGCGCAGTTGGCAGCGAGAGATCGCCAACTACACTGCAAACTCGCTCAACACCGTGCTGTCGACGTCTGACGCGGCGCCGGTCGCAAAGACCGTGGTGACGTTCGATTTGTCGAGCCCTTCGGTCATCCAAATCGGCACGTGGAAAGAGATCAGCATCCAGCTCGCCTCCACCATGCCCGACGGCAGCGTCGTTAAAAGCGCTCCCGTGGTGGGTAACATCGACAACACCTTGGAGTACGCGCTGGTGACCGCGGCCTCCGTGGGCGGCACGGTGCTCGACGCCACGGCCGCCATCGCGATCTTGGTGTACGTCGTGAGTGCGCCGTCCCCGGCGGCACCGCTCATCGGTGTCGTTGCCCTGGGCGCGCTGCTGGGTGGCGTGACGCTGCACATCGCGCAATCCGCGGGCGGCTACGTGATCGCTGCCAACGAAGAGAAGCGTTGGTCAAACCTGTTCGCGCAAGCGATCCGCGCCCACGCCGTCGACGTGCGCGCCGCCGTGGCCAAGGGCTTGGGCACACCGAAGGCGACCCCAACGCAAAACGGAAAACCGGATCCTGCGGACCCAAGCGCACCGCCGCCGCTGTTGGAGTTGGGCGCCACCGAGCTGTAGCGGTCGTCGACGGGCGGTTGCGTGTTTTGCGGACTGCGCGCATGTTGCGCCCATGACTTCACCGCGATTTCCAGAGCCGCCGCCGTCCATGCCCGCCACGCCTGTCGCGCAACTTGATGCGGCGCTCGCGGGGCTCGCCGGCAACAAGGACGCCTGGGCGAAGTTGGCGATCGCCAAGCGCATCGCGTACCTCGAAAAGATTGCGCTCGGTGTGCAAGCTGAAGCGGAGCCGTGGACACGCAAGCTCAACACGCTCAAGGGCCTCGACCCCGCGTCAGCAGCCGCCGGCGAGGATTGGCTCGCGGGGCCCATGACAACCGCGCGCAACGTGCGGCTGCTCATCGAGACGCTCAAGGCCGGCGGCCAGCCTCGACCGCCAGCGCTCAAACAACGCCAAGATGGCCAATGGGTTGCGGAGGTGTTCCCCACCAACCTGCAAGAAAAGATCCTCTACACGGGGTGGCGTGCGGAAGTTTGGATGGAGCCCGGCAAACCACCGAGCCAAGGCAGCACGTACCGCACGCCACAGTCCGCCGGCAAGGTGTGTTTGGTGCTCGGCGCCGGCAACGTCACCGCCATCGCCCCCACCGACGTGCTGTATAAAATGTTCGTTGAAAACGAGGTGTGCATCTTGAAGATGAACCCCGTCAACGAAATCGGCGGACCCCACATCCAGCGCGCGTTTCAGTGCTTGATCGACGACGGCTATTTGGCGGTGGTCTACGGCGGCGCTGAGGTTGGCAAGCACCTCACCGACCACGCGCTCGTCGACACCATTCACATCACCGGCTCGGACCGCACCCACGACGCCATCATCTGGGGCGCGACCCCCGACGAGCAAGCGAAAAACAAGGCAGCTGGCACCGCGCGCCTCACCAAGCACATCTCGTCTGAACTCGGTTGCGTCACGCCGGTGATCGTGGTCCCCGGCGCGTGGACGGACGCCGACATGGACTTCCAAGCACGCCAGATCGCGGGGATGATCGCGCAAAACGGCAGCTTCAATTGCAACGCAGCGAAAGTGTTGGTGACGTCGAGGGCGTGGCCGCTGCGCGAACGCTTCATGGAAAAGGTGGAAGCGGCCCTTCGCAACTTGCCGGCGCGCAAGGCGTACTACCCGGGTGCACAACAACGCTACGCCGCGTTCATCGACAACTACCCAAACGCAAAAGTGCTGTCTGAGCGCGTCGAGGGTAGCGTGCCTTGGACGCTCATCCCCGACGTCCGTAACAAAAAAGGCGAGTACGCGCTGTGTCATGAGGCGTTTTGCGGTGTGCTCGCGGAGACCGCGCTCGACGCTGCCGACGCCGGCGAGTTCCTCACAAAGGCCACCGCGTTTTGCAATGACGAGGTGTGGGGGACGTTGTCGTGCATCATGTTGATCGATGGCGCGACGCAAAAAACCTATGCAGCGGCGTTCGATCAGGCCATCGCGACGCTCCGCTACGGTGGCATCGCCGTCAACGGTTGGGCCGCGGTGTTGTTCGGCCTGATGCAGACCACCTGGGGCGCGTTTCCCGGCCATACACTGCAGGACATTCAAAGCGGTCGTGGCGTCGTGCACAACACGTTCTTGTTCGATCACCCGCAAAAGTCGGTGGCGTATCTGCCGTTTCGCCTCAAGCCGACCCCGGTGTGGTTCGCCGATCACAAGACCCTCAATGCGCTCGGCGAGAAGATCACGCGCTACGAGTTTGCGCCCAGCATGCTCAAGGTGCCGGGGATTGCAGTGGTGGCGCTGCGGGGCTGATGTTGGCTCGCGCGATGGCGTCAAAAAACGAGCCGATCTCCACAGACGCGTCGACGGCCGCGGTGGTGTCCGCCCTCGACGCCTGCGTGATAAATGCTGACGGGTGACCGGGCCAGCCGTGCCCTCCGTGGTCGATGCGCACGCGCACCACCGGCACCGTGCAACCTAGATGGTGTTCGAAGGTGGCGCTCATGCCCGCTATGCTGTCGACGCGTGGTGCAGCTGCCACCATCGAGGTGCAGTGGGCACGCGCCGCAAACCGCGCAACGGTGTCGTCGCTTGACAACACGAAGCCCCGCGCGCCGCGTGGCCCGACTCCGCCGCCGGCGTATTTCACCATCGGGTCGTCGGTGCCGTGAAAAAACAGCGCCGGCAGCGCGCGCGACAACACGCACGGTGCTTTCGCCAAGCTCCCTGCGACGCTCGCGATGCCGGCGAATTTGTCGGCGTGCGTGCACGCGAGCGCGAGCGCCATCATCGCGCCGTTGGAGTGTCCCGCGATGAACACGCGCGCCCGATCGATGTGCTGCTCGACCACCAACGTGTCGATGAGCGCGAGCACAAACGTCGCGTCGCTGGCGTCGTACGGCAGGCCGAGCGTGAGTTGGCGCAAGTCGCGCCATTTTTGGTCGACGCCGTCAGGGTAGGCGACGACGAAGCCGTGCAAGGCCGCTTGCGCATCAAAGCCGGTGTGCTCGCGCACCTGCGCGCCGCTGCCACCGCGGCCGTGCAGCACAAGCACGAGTGCAGGCGACGGCCCGAGGTCGCTCGGCACGAAAAGTTCATAGCTGCGATCGACGCCACCGACGTGCACGGTGCCGGCGGCGAGCACGAAGCACAGCGTCAGCAACATACATCGGCCATCGCGTTCATGGTGTTTTCGCAACCGCAGCTGGTGCCGCGTCGCCCTCGTTGACGTCGCTACGGCCCGCCCAATCGGTGAAAAACACCGCAGCGACGCCGGTCGCCAACACGCCCACACCGGCAGCAACAAGCAGGCTGTTGGTGGTGATGGCCAGCAGCTCGCCGAGCTGTCGCTTGTCGTGCAGTTCGTTGGCGGGCTGCGGCGTGCGCACGCTGAGTTGAGCTTGTTCGTCATACTGCGCTTGCACTGTGAGCACCCCGACGCCCGCGCCCACGGCGGCGGCTGCGACCCCTGTCGTCACTGCCGCCGCGAGCACGATCGACCAAGGCGGCAACGGTGGCGGGCTCGATCGATCGATGGTGCCCGGGCTGATCTCAGCGACCATCGGCGCGTCGTTGCTGCCCGCGCTGACAAGCGTGCCCTCGTTGTCAAACGACTCCACCACGAACAGCATCTGCGCACCGTCGGCGTTCACGGTCCACTCCGCGGGAACCTCCCCGCGCCAACGCCCTTGGGCATCGCGCGACAGGGCCAACGACGAAAACGCCGGCTCGCCGTGCTTTTTGTATCGGACGCGCACTGACGCGGACAGCGACGGATCTTTGAGCTCGTAGTTGAAGCGCACCGGCGTACCACCCACGATCGCTTTGGGGTGTGCGCCCGACAACTGCATTTCGCCGACGAGACGCGCGCGCTGCAACTCGCGCATCTGGTCCGCGATGGCCTTTTCCTCGGCCTGGACTTTGCGAAACACGCCCATGATTTTCGGCGCCGTGTCGGTGGGCAAGTCAAACTGCGGACGACCTCGCAACAACCGGCGAAACGGCAGCTCGGCGTCGACGGCGTTGCCGATGATGGCCAAGCAGCTCCCTTGCAGCACGTACGCGTCAAGCGCGATGTCGACGGCCGGATCGCGCGACAGCACTTCACTGACCAACGGCAACACTTGGTCGTACTCGAGGTCATTTTGCAGCTGCACCGCGCGCTGCATCAACGTCGCTGTGTCGGTGGTTTTGATGGTGCTGACGTCGGTGCCGTCGGCGATTGCGGGCGCAGCGGTGGCAGCAGGCTTCTTTGGTTTGCTGGCGAACGACGGCGCCGCGGCCAACATCACCAACATCACCAGCATCACGGCACGCAGTGGTCCCATAGCGCGATGGTACCGAAATCCGTGCGCGGGGGCACGCACGGGGCGCCCACCCCTTGCTCGTCATGCCCTAGCGCGGCATGCGCCGCAGATGCGCGCGTTACCCATCGTGTCCGCGGACCCGAGCGCCGACCGGGATCGGGCAGACGCACGCGTGCTCGCGGCGGCGCAGTCGTTCGTGCAGCGCCA
>JAYTVG010000490.1:0-5083 GCA_043744135.1 Deltaproteobacteria bacterium
GGGCAAGGTCATGAGCGTGAGTCCCAGTCGCAGGGTCGTCGCCCGATCGCACGCGGCCTTCGTGTGTGCAGTGGTCGTGCTCACCGCGCTCGCTGCAACGCCAGCGTGGGCGGAGTCCATCTCACTCACGCAACTGAAGTCGGGCAACGTCGACCAAGATTTGAGCGGTCGCGCGCTGTGTTTCGTCGGCGCGCTCGCGATGATCGCGTTGGCGTTTGTGCTGTCGGAAAACAAGCGCAAGGTGCCGTGGCGGTTGGTGGCGACGGGCTCTGCGATGCAGCTGGTGTTTGCGCTTGTGGTGCTTAAGACCAGCGTCGGTCGCGTGGTGTTTGAAAAGGCCAACGACGGCATCACCGCGCTGTTAGGTTTTTCAACCGCGGGCGCGCGCTTCGTGTTTGGCAACCTCGTGGACCTCAGCGTGCCCGTCGGTCAAACGATCGGCGCGCCCGCACCGATGTCGGTGGTGCTAGACCCGCAGCAATGGGCCACCACGGGCGCGTTCATCGCGTTTAACGTGCTGCCGACCATCTTGTTTTTTTCCGCGCTGATGTCGGGCCTTTACTATTTGGGCGTGATGCAGGTGCTGGTGAAGGCGATCGCGTTTGTCATGCGGCGCACTATGGGCACGTCGGGCGCTGAAACCACCTCGGTAGCGTCGAACATTTTCTTGGGACAAACGGAATCGCCGTTGCTCGTGAAGCCGTACCTGCAAAACATGACGCGCAGCGAGATGATGGCGGTGATGGTCGCCGGCTTCGCGACGGTGGCGGGTGGCGTGCTGGCTGCGTACGTCGGCATGCTCAAAGGCACCTTCCCCGACATCGCAGGCCACCTCCTTGCAGCCAGCGTGATGGGCGCGCCGGCGTCGTTGGTGATGGCGAAGATCATGGTGCCCGAAACCGGCACGCCCGAAACCGCCGGTGCATCTAACGTTGAGCTCCCGAAGGTGGACTCAAACTTCGTTGACGCCATCGCGCGCGGCACGTCGGAGGGGCTAACATTGGCGCTCAACGTCTGCGCCATGCTGATCACGTTCATTGCGCTGGTGGCGCTCGCCAACGCCGGCATCGGCTTTGTTGCGCACCAGTTCGGTTTTGAAGGCGTGTCGCTGCAGGGTTTGTTTGGCTACGCGTTTGCCCCGCTCGCGTGGGTGCTTGGGGTGCCGTGGGAAGACGCGGTGGTCGTCGGTGGGCTCATCGGCACAAAGACGGTGCTCAACGAATTCGTCGCGTACCAACAGCTCGCGGGCTTGTTGTCGTCGGGCGCGATTCACAACAGCAAAAGCGTTGTCATCGCCACCTACGCGCTGTGTGGCTTCGCCAATTTCGGCTCCATCGGCATTCAGATCGGTGGCCTGTCGGCAATGTGCCCGGCGCGGCGCGGCGACGTCGCTGCACTCGGGCTGCGCGCAATGGTGTGCGGTGCGCTCGCGACCTTTCAAACGGCGGCGATCGCGGCGATGGTGCTATGACGCAACGGTCACGGCGTCACGTGTGATCGCGCAGCGCGTGTTGCGCCGCTCCTGTCCTGTTCGCTTCTTGGGGTTTTTATGAACGAACCACACGCGGTCGGCTTTGAGCAAGTTCACGCAGCAGCCGCGTTCGCGCGCGACCGCTTTGGCATCCGCGACGCTGAAGTCGCACAAGTCGCGGTGATCTTGGGCAGCGGCCTTGGCAAGGTCGCGGACGTCGTCGAGCAAAACGGCGGTCGCGCCCTCGACTACCACCAGCTGCCGCATTTCCCGGTGTCATCGGTGGAGGGGCACAAGGGGCGTTTGGTGATGGGGCGCGCGGGGGGCGCGAGCGTACTTTTGATGCAAGGCCGCGTGCACAGTTACGAAGGCTATACGCCGCAGCAGGTTGTTTTTGGCGTGCGGGTGCTGTTCGCGCTCGGGGTGCGCAGGCTGCTGGTGACAAACGCGGCGGGAGGCCTGCAAGAAGGGATGCAAGCAGGCGACCTGATGCTCATCGAAGACCACCTCAACCTCACCGGCGACAACGTGTTGCGCGGCCGCAACGACGCGCGCTTTGGTCCGCGCTTCCCCGACATGACCGAAGCCTACGCACCACGCTTGCGCAAGCTCGCGCACGAAGCCGCCACTGCGCGCGGTGTGACCTTGCGCCGCGGCGTGTATTGCGGCTTAGCGGGTCCGTCGTACGAAACACCAGCGGAGATCCGCATGCTGCGCACGCTGGGAGGCAGCGCCGTCGGCATGAGCACGGTGCATGAAGTGGTCGCGGCCAACCACCTGGGCATGGAGGTGCTGGGTATTTCGTGCATCACCAACTTGGCCGCGGGGATCTCGGCGACAAAGCTGACGCATGACGAGGTCAAGGAAACCGCCACGCGTGTAGAGCACACGTTTTCCGGGTTGGTCATCGATCTCATCCCGCGCATGGCGTGAGACTCACCGCGTCAGATCTTCAACCACAACGACGTCGACACCTGCAGCGCCACCGCCAAACAACAGCAGCGCATCACTCGGTCCAACAGCGATGCGATCGCGTGCCGTCAACACCGGTGCGAGTCCATCGAGCACGAACGCCGATTGGCCGTCGGAGATCCGCTCGCCGATGGCCGCCACGCGGTTGTTGGCGCCCACCACGACGAACTCGCTCGGCACGAAGTCCTCAAATGTCACGCCGCGCACCACTTGCAGCTCAGCATCGACCGTTTGCAGTGTGCTCAAGGTGAACGCCCCACCCGCGCCTTGCATGAGAAAAAACGGCGGCAGCACACCGTGGCGATCAAATGACCACGCGTCGTTGAGCGCGGGCAGCGTCGTGCTGACGCCGAGGTTGTCGGGGTCGACGGCTTCCGCCGTGTGAACGACCCTGCCGGCGGTCAAGCCATCGAAACCGCGCGTCAACACGACGGTGTTGTCGAGCAGCGTCGCTGCGTCGGCAAAGTGACGTTCAGTGACGCTCGCGCGCCGGTTGATTTGCGCCCCATCCGCCGCGCGCAGATCGACGACGCCAAGGCCCGACACCAACAGGACGCGCCCGTTGCCGGCTTCACGCACGCGCGCTCCGCAGCCGCCGCTGGGCGCGGGCGACCCCGCAGACACAAGTGCACCGTCGACGATGCGAAAAAAGAAATCGCTCGACGCGTTGTTGGCGTCACAGCCACCAAACAGCAGCGGCACGCCGTCGACGACGATGCAGTCGCCCGACAGCCACGGCGCATCGAACGTCACTTTTGAGTCGTCAGCGATGGCGAGCGTGGTGGAGTCAAACACGTAGCCGTTTTTTGCGGTGTCGCCGTCGCTACTCACACCGCTGCCCAGCACCCACGCTCGGCCGGTGACGTCGGTGCACACGGTCGGCAGGCGGCGCGCGCCGGGCAGCGACAACAACAATGAGGAGATACCGTTTGGCGTCGCGAGCAACAGCGGCACCGTCAGCGCCACGGCCTGTGCGCTGCCGTTTTGCACGTCGCGTGCGGTGGGTACGGTGAACAAGGCCGAGCGGCCAAGGCCACTGAGCTGCGAAACGCCCGCGCGGGTTTTGGTGGCGAGCACAAACGACACGTCGTGGTGGGTGACGTCGTCGCTTTCGTCAGCACGCTCGATGGTCACAACGAACGGCACCTTGGTGTCGGTGAGCGTGGCGCCCACGTCGCTGCCGTCAACAAGCACCGCGAGCGGCAACTCGACGGCGCGCTCGACAAGCTTGCTGTTGGGTGGTTCGTGCACCAGCAGCTCGATGGTCGCGACTGCGACCTTGCAGCCGGTGCCGCAGACGGTTGCGGACAACACGCCGCACCACAGCGCGCACACCACGTGGTTGTTCGTTGCGATCCTGCTCATTTCGCCACCCTGATTGACGTCGATGCTTCGCCATCTTTGGGCGCGAAGTACACCACCGCGGCAGTACCGCCTGCCAAAGCAACGATCGCGGCGGCGGCGATGCTACCACCCACGATCGCCCACGGCACGCCACCGGCCTGCTCCGACTCTGCCGCCACTCGCGTCGGTGCTGACGCCACCTCGCCGCCGGGCGCGCGCGCCGCGGTGGACTGCGGCAGCACCGTGTTTGGCACCGGCGCCTGCAAAACGTCCGCACCCGCTTGGCCGCGGCCTAAAAACGCCGCGAGGGTTTTTGCGGCCGACGCCACCGACGTGTTGGCGTCGATGCGCACGGCGCCGCGGCGCGCAGACGCACCACCAGCCGCGGTGAAGCGCACGCCATACAGCCACTCGCCGTCGTCGTAGCTGGCGATGCCGACCAAAAGCAGCTCCTGCACGGCGACAAAACGACCGACCTTGCGCGCGACATCCTCGTCGATGGTGGTACCCGCGAGCGGCTTGAGCCCGGGCCCCTCCGGCCACAACGCCCCTTCAAACTGCAAGTCGACGACGACGTCTGGCGTGCGCTCGTCGATGGTGATGTGCTGCGTGGTGCTTTTCACGCCGCCGATCTCGCACCACGTTCGGTAGCTGCCTTGTGGGATGACGTTGACCAACTTCAGCGGCGTTTTGCCGACCTCGCGCCCTTCAAGATAGACGCTGGCGCCCGCGGGTCTCGACGTCACCGTGAGCGGCCCCGTCGCGATGCGCTTAAACGCTTCGGTGGCGCGCTGAAGCAGTTTGCGCACTTTGGGTGGGAAGCGCGCCTCATCCAACAACAAGCGCGGATTTGTGCGCAGCGCCTCCACCATCACGGCCGTGGCGCGTTTGCCTGCGTCGGTCTCGCCGTCGCCGGTCTCTTTGCCGCCACCGCTGGCCACCAACCGCGTCGCTAGGCGCACGCGCGCCTCTTCAAGCAGGCGCTGCTTTTCCTGCGTGAAATCCACGTCGCGCGCGAGATCGTCGACTGCCGATTGTAAGATCTTGATCGATCCCTCGGTGTCGAGGGCAGCGTTGACGCTTTCAGCTTTGTCTAAGCGCGCCTTGATTCCCGCCACCGGGTAGCCCTGCGCACCGCGCGACGTCGTTAAGCGTTCTTTGGTTTGACTGATGTCGAGCACGTCGATGCCGTCGGCGCGCATGGCATCACGCACAGCTGTGCTCGCTGCAGCGGGGCGACCGTTTTGCGCGGCGTCGGTGTCGACGGCGAGCACGGCAAATGTCTGCGCGTGCGTT
>JAYTVG010000491.1:0-5081 GCA_043744135.1 Deltaproteobacteria bacterium
GGTTGTTGAGGTTGCCTTCGGTGGCGACCACTTGAGCTTGGCCAAACGCCTCCCCGAGCACGGCGCTCAGCAGCTGCTTACACGTGGTCTTGCCGTTACTCCCGGTCACGGCGATCCGACGCGCGCGCTGTTGTTTGAGATGCGTGCGCGCAATCGCTTGAAGCGCCACCAACGTGTCAGGCACCGCAAACAATTCGAGCGCAGGATTTTCAGCGGCCACACGCGCGCGCAGCGACGCGTTGACCACCGCCGCAGTTGCACCTTTGCTCAACGCGGCGCGCACGTGGTTGTGGCCGTCGTGGTTGTCGCCCACAAGAGCGACGAAAAGCGCGCGTGGCGGCAGTGCTCGTGAGTCCGTGCTGACGCCGTAGTACGTCACATCAGCGACCGACGCTGCAGCAGCATGACCCAACGCCTCGCTAACGAGGGAGCTCGCGATGAGTGCAGGTGCCGCCGTCCCTCGCAGCGCGAGCGCTGCTTCCGTGGCGTCATGAAACGGCAACGCGCGCGCGCCGACGACTTGGCTTTCTTCGTGGCCCTTGCCCGCGATGAGCACGGTGTCGGCGACGCCCGCGCTGGCGATGGCGTTACGGATCGCGAAGCGCCGCTCGCGGATGATGGTGTACGAACCCGCGTCAAGCGCGCGTGCGTCGACGCGTTTCAGGCGCGTTTGGACGCCTTCAGCAATCGAGGATGCGATCGCGTCGCCGCTTTCCGTGCGTGGGTTGTCGTCCGTGATGACGACGCTGTCAGCGACGTCGGCGGCAACCTGCCCCATGATCTTGCGTTTGCCGGCGTCGCGATCGCCACCGCAGCCGAACACCACGAAAAGCCTACCGGGCGTCACCTCGCGCATAGCGAGCGCGGCGCGTTCAAGTGCGTCGGGAGTATGCGCGTAGTCGACGACAACGCAGGGTGACGTGGCGGCACCGTCGACGGGCTGCAGACGACCAGGGGGCGCGGTGGCAGCGGCGATGGCCGACGGTAGCGCGCCAAGGGGGACGCCGAGCACGAGCGCGCAACCGCACGCGACGAGCAAGTTTTCTAAGTTGTACGCACCCAACAGTGGTGTTTGAAACGCGACGTGGGCGTCGTCGAACCACAACTCGCCTGCAGCGCCCCGTGCGCTGCGTTTCACCTCCCGTAAGTGCAAGCGTGCGGCCGGCGTGTGCCCCCACGTCAGGGCATCAGGTCGAAGCTTGCGTAGTTGTCGATGATAGCCGTCCGCGTCGTCGCTCGCGGGCAGTACGCTTGGGACGCCCGCTGCGAGTTCGGCGAACAAGCGCAGTTTGGCGGCGTAGTACGCGCTCATGCTGCCGTGAAAATCGAGGTGATCGCGGGTGATGTTTGTGAACGCGGTCAGCGCGAACTGCAGTCCGTCGACGCGCGCGGTCGCGAGCGCGTGGGAGGTCACCTCCATCGCAACCATCGACACGCCATTGGTGACGAGTGCCCGCAACTGGGCTGAGATCGTCTCGGCCTGAGGTGTCGTGAAGCCCGTGTTGACAGGGTGAGGCACTGCGCCGACGCCAAGCGTACCGAACACGGCGCTCGACGTACCTTGGGACTGCATGAGCTGCGCCAACAACCATGTCGACGTGGTCTTGCCGTTGGTGCCGGTGACGCCGACGAGCTTGGTTTGACTCGACGGCGATGCGTGGCAGCGCTCCACCATCACCGCCGCAGCGTGCCGCGCGTTGTCGACGACAAATACCGGCACGGTCCAAGCGCGGTCGAGGGGCTGCTGCATCACGATCGCGGCAGCACCGTTCATCAAGGCCGCGTCAATGAACGCGCTGCCGTGATGCGACTGCTCTTGCGCACCCGGGCACGCCACAAACACGCTCCCTGGCTTGACGCGCCGGGAGTCAATCGTCACGGCGCTGACGTCGACGTCTGAGGCCGCTGCCGACACATCGCGTGCGGATAGCCCCCGCATCAGCGTCGACAACGGCCACGTCGTTGGCTGCGGTGTCGTCATGGCGGGCCTAACGCGGCGAGCGCCGCGCTGTCCGCCAACGTCAGCGTGACCGCAGCGCCCGCAGGCAAACCAGCACCACCCGCAGGTGTCTGCGCGACGACAACGCCGCTGCCCTCGATGGCGATTTCAACACCGGCGCGCTGCGCGGTCTTAAACGCCTCGCGCGCCGCCATGCCTTTGAAGTTGGGCGCGACGCCTCGCTCAGCTGGCAGGCTGACGCTGCCGTCGACGCCACTGCCTTCCGCGCTGTCGTCGTCATTTCCGTCTGCCGCGACCGCGACGTTTGCAACGCTGGCCGACAGGACGCCGCGCTGCACCAACACGCTTTGCACGATGTGACGCCATGCAGGCGCCGCGACCGTGCCGCCAAAACCGTCGCCTTGGGGTTCGTCGACGACCACGATCGCGACAACTTCTGGCGCGTCGGCGGGGGCGAAGCCGACAAACGACGACAGGTGCAGTTGATTTGAGTAGCGCTTGGTGATCGGGTCGACCTTCTCAGCGGTGCCAGTCTTGCCCGCGACGACGACGCCAGCGATGGCAGCCAAAGTCCCGGTACCGCCCTTTTCGATCACCCCTTTCATCAAATCGACAAGAACCGCGTTTGTCGTCGCAGAAAATAAGCGCTCGCTTTGCCCTGCGGTCGCGGGCGAATCGAATTCACCGTTTGTCGACGTCACGCGCGCGACAAGTTTTGGCGTGATGCGGACGCCGCCGTTCGCTATCGCCTGCGCCAAGCTAACGATTTGAAGCGCCGACACCGTCAAGCCGTGTCCGAAGCTCACGGTCGCAGTGCGCACGTCGCCCCAGCGTTGTTCACGCGGCAGGCGACCGGGCGCTTCTTCGCTGAGCCCGATGCCGAGACGTTCGCCAAAGCCGTAACGCACCAGCGCGTCTTTCAAGTTGTCTTCACCGAGGCGCTGCGCGATCTTCAACGTGCCAATGTTCGACGACACCTGAAAAACTTGGCGTGCCGTCAACCAACCCGCCTTGTGTGTGTCGTGGATGGTGTGCCGTCCCAACTGCATCACGCCGTTTTCACAAAACAAGCTGTCGCTCGGCGTCACCACGCCAGCGTCGAGCGCTGCCGCGAACGTTGCTAACTTGAAGATGGATGCGGGCTCAAACGCGTCGGCGAGCGCGCGGTTTTTTTGGTTTGCGCTGTTGGTTGCTGGCGCGTTGGGGTTGTACGCGGGCGCGTTTGCGAGCGCGAGCACCTCGGCGGTTTTCGCATCAAGGACGATCGCCCATGCCGCCTTCGCGCCCCTGTCGCGCAGCGTTTGGATGAGCGCTTCTTCCGCGATGTTTTGTACGCGCGAGTCGATCGTGAGCGTGACCGTGTCGCCGTCAAGCGCCATCACATCGAGGTCGCGGCTGAGTGCGATGCGGTCGCCCTTGTTGTCGGTCAGCGTTGGCACGCGTGCCGATCGGCCACGCAAAACGTCGTCCAGTGACTTTTCGAGTCCGCCACGCGCATTGCCATCGATATCGACGCCGCCAAACACCTGGCCGAGCAATTCCTTTTGCGGATAAAACCGGCGCGATTCTTGACGCAACTCAACGCCTGGAATGCCGAGCGTACGGACGTCGTCGGCTACCTCGCGTGCAACCTTGCGCTTGAGCCAGACAAAGTTGGCGTCGCTGTCCAGCGCTGCTTTGACCTGCGCAGGCGTCACATCGAGCGCTGTGCAAAGCGCCGCGGTCGCAGCAGGTTTGTCGATGATGGTGGCCGGTCGCACGCCCACTGACCACGACGCGGCGCTTGCCGCCAACAAACGCCCCTGCCGATCGATGATGCTGCCTCGCGGCGCTGCGAGCACGGTGCTGCGCAGGTATTGGTCTTGGGCGAGCGCGCGCAGGTCGCTGCCAAACACGAGCGTCAGCCGCCCAGCCTTTGCCGTCAGCCCCAAAAACGCCAACGCCAGCACACCACCGATGACGACGATACGCCGACGCAGGCGCTGTGGGGCGTTGGTGGGACGCTGCGATGATTCGCGTCGGTGGTACGCCTTGCTCATGGCTGCACCCGCGGCGCGATGTTGCGCACCTGATCAGCGCGCGGCTCGGCGAGTCCGAGGTCACGCGCAATGGTTGCGAGCCGAGCGGGTCGCAACAGCTGCGCGCGCTCAAGCTCAAGTTCGGTGTGAGCTTGGCGCTGCTGCATCAGTTGTGCGCGCAGGTCGTGCATCGCGTAGCCCTCACGGATGGACTGCCCGCGCACATAGACCACCGCCAACAACGACGTGGCGAGCAGCGCTGCGCCCGCGGCCAAGGCAGCAAACAGGCGCACTTGGCCATCCACCTGCGTGGCGTTACTGCTGTCGTGTCGTTCGTGTCGACGTAACTGCGGGCTCGTCATGTCAGTACGTCCTGTGCTGCGAGCGGTGACAGGCCTTGTGGTTCGGCGTCGACGTCCCCGTGGTCATCGTGCGCACGCTGCGCGTACTTTTGCTTTTTCGTGCGGGTACCGAGCACGGCAACGCGCAACTTGGCGCTGCGCGATCGCGGGTTGTCTCGCTGTTCTTGTTCACCGGGGGTGACCGGCCGTTTGGTAACGGCGACGAAACCCTCCTCCTTAAAACAACGCTTCACGCGGCCATCTTCCAGGCTGTGAAAAGAAAGAAAGCCCGCGTGTCCCCCTGGTTTCACGAGGTGACGTAGAGCATCGAGCAGCTGCTCGAGCTCCATGAGCTCGGCGTTGGTCGCCATGCGCAGCGCCTGAAACGTTCGCGTCGCGGGGTGGATCTTGCCGTGGCGGCCGCCCGCCGCCGACGACACCACCTGCGCGAGCGCGCCCGTGCTCGTCGGACGCGCACGTTTAATCGCGCGAGCGATGCGCCGGCTCATGCGCTCGTCGCCGAGCTGAAAGATGACATCAGCTAGTTCATCTTCATCGAGTCGATCGATCAACTCGCACGCGGTCTCGCCCTGCGTCGGATCCATACGCATGTCGAGCGGCGCGTCGGTTTGAAACGAAAAGCCGCGGCTTTTGTCGTCGAGCTGATGCGATGACACGCCAAGGTCGGCGAACACGCCGTCCACCTGCTGCACGCCTGCGTGTTTGAGCGTCTGCGCAAGTTGCGAAAACGGCGCCGCGAAC
>JAYTVG010000492.1:0-5075 GCA_043744135.1 Deltaproteobacteria bacterium
GCCGTTTGCGCATCGACCGCAATGTCGTGCTTGCGGTGCTCGACAAATGCGCCCGCATGGACCGCGCTGTCGGCGAGGTGGTGTTGCCAAAACCGTTCCACCACGCACGACGAGGGGTTTGCCGAAGCGGTCGCGACCACGTCGACAATCTCAACAGCGCTCACCTCGACGGTTAGGCTGGCCGGCGCACCACCACACGCCATCACGTCGCTGTGCAGCAGGCGCTCAAGGATGCCGTGCTCATCGAGCTCGATCGCTGACGCGTTGCCGACCGAGCCTGAGCGACACCGAGAGACACCGCCGCTGCTGCCGCTGCCGCCGCAGATGCTGCTGGTGCCGACGCTGCCGTACGGGCCGCCCGGACGCCAGCGCGGCACTAAAACCAGCGCCGTCACGCGGCTAACCGCGTGCGCGGCCGTGGCGGCCGTGCGTACGATGGCATCGTCAAGGGTGGCGGCGCGGGGGCTCGCGACCAGCAGCGCCTGTGCGCGTAGCGCTTCATGGTGCGAAAAGCGCGGCGCGAATTCGACGTCGCGGCTCCACAACAGGCCCGAAAAGCGTAGCGTGCCCGTGCGCTGGCCGCGCGGTAACATGGCGACGACGCGCGCACCGTCGCCTGCTTTAAGCGCAGCAGGCAACGCGCTGGCGGTCTCGATGCTGTCGATCACGTCGACACCCGCGCTGGTCAAGCGTGGCGCATCCATAAAGCGCGGCGCCACGAGGTGCGCGGCGAGGGCGGGCATGCGGTCGTCGGCGTCGTCGTCAGCGTCGTTGGTTGCGGTGGCGACCGCCAACATGCCTCCCGTCGCGTGCGCACCGTTGGCACCGGGTTGCGTCGTCGATCGCTGCCAGCGCAAGTGGTCCGTCACGCCCAACATCGCCGGCAAAACCACCATATGCGTGAGCGGTGCGCGCGCTGCTGCGACATCCCTGTCGACGTTCACCGCCATGTCCGAGGCAAGTTCCAAGTCCGACAGCACCACAATGCGCGGCGTCGCTACATCGGCATCCACGTCATCCACCAGCGATCTTGCAAGCTCGAGAGCCTCCGCAAGGTTGCTGCCGTTTTCGCTCGGCACGGCGTTGATGGCCCCGCCCGCACTCCGCCACGGCGTCGACACATCGGCGTGACGCGCGAAGGTGACAACGCAAAAACGCGCGTCGGCGGGCGCGACCTTTAAGTAGGCTTCGATGAAGCTCGCCGCGGCCGCTTGCGCCGCGCCCGCGCTGATCGATGCGTCGACGACGAACACCACGCGCAACCCCAGCGGCATCGGCGAAAACGAACGCGGCGCCGTGACATCGAAGCGCACAAACGCTTCGGCGTCGACGACCGCAGCCGATGGCGCCATTGGTGTCGGTGCCAGCAGCACCACGCCGCCGCGCACCCGCCATGCATCATCGTGAGGCGTGACGCGCACGGACAACACGTTTGCAGCGCCCGCAAGCAGCCGCAGCGTCGAGCGCGTCACGTCGTTGATGGCGACGACGGCGTCCGGCGCGCGCACCACGAGCTGCGTGTCGACGCCTTCGGCTAACGTCTCGCTTAAGCTGGCGAGGTCAAACTCGGTGGCGCCGTCGCGGCGGGCGCCGTCTACGACCGACGTCACGCGCACACCGTAACGCCGCCACCCGCATGGCGCAGACACGCTGACAGAAACGCCGATGGTGGGATCCGATGCACGCAACAAAAGCGCGCCCCTGTGCGGCCCCGCCACGGCAGCGTTTAAGTCGCCGCGCAGTGCTGCAAAAAAATCGCTGTACACGTCGGTGGCGCTTTGCGCGTCGTCGAGCGCCGTCGTGCGTGCATCGTCGGCGTGCAACAGCTCAGCTGAAACGACGCTTGAGCCATCGGCGATGCTCGGCAACTCCAGTTCCGCGCTGCTTGGCCCCTCGCTCGCGTTGTCAAACCAAGCCTCAAGCACCCACGTCGCGCCGCCGTCGTCGACGTTGAGCGTGTGCGTCACCGACACCAACAGCGCGTCCGTGAACGCGGCAGGCGCATCGCCGGCGGGGCAAGGCGTTGCCGCCAACGACGCCCACATCGACAGACTGCTCAACAGCATCATCCAGACCCGACATCCGCACGGCGCGCTTGGTTCCTGACGCGGTGGTGCGCAGAGCAGATCAACTCACGACAACAACGCCGTTTAGATCGATGCTTTGGCGCGCGGGTGGTGCTGTCCGTACAGCGCGCGCAAGCGTTCTCGGTTGACGTGGGTGTAGATCTCCGTCGTCGACAGATCGGCGTGACCGAGCATCTGTTGAACGGCGCGCAAGTCGGCCCCCCGTTCCACGAGGTGGGTGGCGAATGAATGCCTGAGCTTGTGGGGCGACATGGGCTTTTTGATGCCCGCGGTGACGGCGTAGGCTTTGAGCAACTTCCAAAATCCCTGGCGCGTCATCGGCTCGCCACCGGCTCGCAAAAACAACGCGTCGTGGCTCTTGCCGCGCAAGAAACTCCCGCGGGCGACGTCGACGTAGTCTTTGATAGCGGCGAGGGCGACCTGCCCCATTGGCACCACGCGCTCTTTGTTGCCCTTGCCGCGCACCAAGACAAAGCCGCGCTCGACGTCCAGCGCGTCACAGCTGAGCGTCACCAGTTCGCTGACGCGCAAGCCCGTCGCGTACAACACCTCGATCATGGCTTTGTCGCGCGCACCCCGCGGCGTTTTAACGTCGGGCACCGCGAGCAGGCGTTCGACCTCCTCCACGTCCAAAAACGCCGGCAAACTTCGCGTGGGGCGCGGCAGCTCGACGTCCACCGCGGGATCGTCTTTGATGACGCGTTCTTTGACCATGAAGCGAAACAGCTGACGGATAGCCACCAGATGTCGCGCTTGGGTGCGGACGGCGAGCTTGGCTTTCGACAGCGCGATCAGGTGCTGAAGCACGTGCGTGGTCTTCACATCCGTGACGTCGTCAACACCGCCGTGTGCGAGCATCGCGGCAAACGCACCCAGATCGCGCCCGTAGGCCAGCAGCGAGTTTGGCGCTAAGCCGCGCTCGACGCGCGCCCAACTCAAAAATGCATCCACCGCGGCATCGACCTGCATGACCTCAAGCTATCGCATGTTAGACGTGCAGCGCGGCACACGTTTGGTTGTGAACGACGATTCACCGCTGGTCGACGTGCTGCAGACAAGCAGCCTGCACGATCGTTTGGCGATGGTTTCGAGTGACGAGCTCACCAGCGCACGCGCGCCGTCGATGAAACCTAAAAACTGTTGCCGACGTTGAATTCGAACTGAAACGGTTGATCGCCAGCTCGAAACCCAAACGTGTCGACCGGGCGACGCGTGAGTGGGAACCCAATCTCAAACCGCAGCGGACCGATGGGGGAAAACCACCGCACTCCGGCGCCGACCGCGTAGTACAAACCGAGCGGCAGCTCTGTGCGCGGGTCCCAGCAAGCGTTGTCGGGTTGGGCGCTGTTGCAACGTGCGTTTTGCAGAAGCGCGTTTGGTTTGTCGCCGAGATACAGGAAGTTTTCGTCCTTGCTGTAGACGTTGCCGGCGTCGGCGAACAACACCCCGCGGATGCCCACCTGCTCTAAGATCGGAAACTCGAGCTCAACGTTTGTGAACAGCTGCTTGTTGCCACCGGTGCGAAACTCCACGAGTGCTTGCGACGGATCGCCGGTTGAGCCGACACGACCGACCGGTGAGATCGAGCGGATCGAATAGCCGCGGATGGTGTTGAACCCGCCCATATAGTAGTTCTCGAACACCAGCTCATTGCCCGAGTTGATGAAGCCGACCTCGAGGTTCTGCTTGAGCACGAGGCCCTTGAACGGCAAAAAGGCGTCGCCGTTGACGTACCAGCGCGCGGTGCCGGTGACGCGCTGAAAGTCGTTGGCGAGGCCGTTTTGGTACAAAAAGCCGATGCCGTCTTTGGCGCCACCGTTGACGAGGCGCTGCTTGAGTGCACCTTCGACACCGGGCAATAGCGCGCTGCCCAAATATGGGTTGGCGACTTCGACGCTGCCTTGCAAAAACCATCCTGCGGAAGGGAACAAACGGTTGTTGCGTTGGTCAAACACCACCGAAGCGCGCGTCGACGTCGTCCAGCGCGGCAGATTGGTCTGAAGCCCCAGCAACCGCACGGTAAAGTTGCTGTCATTGATGACGACGCGTTCTAAGCTATACGCCAAAAACACCTGCAAGTTTTCGAAGTCGGGGACGTACGGCAACAGTGCTGACGACGACAAATCTTCGCGCAACGGCCGCAAAAAACTCTGTGGCAGCAGGCGGCCGATGGGGTAGCCCAAGGTGGCGTCGCCGCCGGTGGAGTCGCGCACGAAATCCAAAAAGAACCGGCTGGTGTTAAACACCGACGCGGCGAACGTAACGGGCTCCTTGCCGAGGTAAAACTGGTAGGGGTTGACGTAGCGCCCGTCGACGACACGGCGCACGCCGGACAGCTGTGCCGACCCCGACAACGTCAAGCCGCGGCCCAAAAAGTTGTTGTACGAGACCTGCCCCGTAAACAGGATATTTTCCGCCGATGAAAAACCCGCACCCAATTGGAAGGTGCCGGTGCTCTTTTCTTTGACCTCGACCACCACCGTCATGCGGTCGGGTTCGGTGCCTTGTTTGGTGGTCATCTTGATGGGCTCGAAATAGCCGAGCTGGTTGACGCGCTGTTCGGACAGGCGCAGGTCGGACGCGGAGTACCACTCGCCTTCGTAGATGCGCAGCTCACGGCGGATGACGTGGTCTTGGGTCTTTGAGTTGCCGGCGACCTCGATGCGCTCGATCTTGACGCGCGGTCCGCTCTCCACGCGCAACAACAGGTCGATCGAGTGGTCCTCTTCGTGCATCTTGAGGTCGGGCACGATGTTGACGTACGCGTAGCCCTTGTCGCGGTACCGATCCGCGAGCGACTGCAGGTCGAGCGCCACTTGCGTGCGCGAAAAAATGTCGCCCGCGCGCAGCTTGGTGCGGTCGAGCAGACGCTCCTTCAAAAAATAGATCTCGCCGAGTTGTTTTTGAGCCTGCAGCTTGGCGGCCTCTTGGACGCTGTCGACCACCATATCGCCGCCCACCGCCATCGAACGCAACTTGTACTGGTCG
>JAYTVG010000493.1:0-5069 GCA_043744135.1 Deltaproteobacteria bacterium
CGATGATCTTCTTTGATGAAGAACGTCTCGCGCGTTTGGTGTGGAACAAAGAGCGACCGATGCAGATCGTATTCGCCGGCAAGGCGCATCCCGCCGACCGCCCTGGCCAACACATGATTCAGGAGTTGTTTCAACGCTCGCGCAGCGATCGGTTTCGCGGGCGTGTCTTTGTTCTTGAGGACTACGACATCCGCGTCGGCCGCTTTTTGGTCGATGGTGTCGACGTGTGGCTCAACAATCCGCGTCGACCACTCGAAGCGTCAGGGACGTCGGGCATGAAAGCAGCGGCCAACGGCGTCCCCAACCTGTCGATCCTCGACGGCTGGTGGGACGAGGGGTACGACGGCAAAAACGGCTGGGCGATTGGCAACCGCGATCAAAACCCTGATGAGGGCGCGCAAGATCATGCCGATGCAAACGCTTTGTACGAGACCCTCGAGCGCGAAGTGGTGCCGCAGTACTACGAGCGTGACGCGCAGGGCATGCCGACGGCGTGGCTCCAGCGTATGCGTGAGTCCATGCACTCGTCGATGTGGCGTTTTTCGACGCACCGGATGCTCGACGAATACTTTCAGCGCATGTACCAACCGACCGCAAAACTACTTGCGCCACCTGCCAAGGTCGGCGACGCGACGCGGTCGCAGTAAACCGAGGCAGCAGTGATCACGCGCGACGACGTCATCCGCACGGCAAAGCTCGCGCACTTGCGCCTGAGTGATGCAGAGATCGACGGCGCCACACACGAGCTACTAGGCATCGTCGCCCACGTCGAACTGCTGTTGTCCGCAGATGTGGCGGTGCAAACCCACGCGCCGTCGAGCGCCGCCGCAGCGCTGCGAGCGGACGTCGCAGGCGCTGTGCTCGGCAGGGATGCGCTCGCAGCAAGCGTCGGTTTTGATGGTGTCGTCGTGCACGTGCCGAAGGTCATCGACTAAAGTCGATGTTCACCACGCAGGTGTTTCACGCGCGAAAGCGTTTCCGACAACCCATCAGCGCCGACGTGTCGTTGACGGTGTTGTCGGCGGTGGTGGTGCCGGCTGCTCCGGCTGCGGCAACAGCTGCGGCAACAGCTCGCGCACGAGCGCAGCTTCAGGGCCTTCGCCTGACGACAAGCGTTGGCCGAGGGCAACAGCGTGCGCGCGTTTGCCGAACACCGCGTAGGCCTCAAACAAAAACAGCCCCGCGCGCGGATGCTCTCCCGACGTGCGCCACGCTTCTTCACAGTGCGCGACTCCCATGCGCAGATTCTGCATCTGGCTGACGCGCAGCATCAACCGCCCCAGGGCTGCACGTGGCTCCCATTGCGTGGGTCGGTCGCGCACCATGCGCGTGAGCGTGTTGATGAGCGCCGGCACGTCACCTTGGCCAGTGATGGCGGCGATCTCTGCTTCCACGACGTACGTGCGCGGATCGCCGGGGTGCTCGTCGATGAGTTTATACAGCGCGCGTGTGGCCGGATCCATTTCGCCGGAATACACCTGGCGCCGAATCGCTATCAGCATCCGATCGACAGGATCGTCGAGGTTCGCCTTTTTTTGATCCGCGCGCTGCTTGATTGACAACAACTCTCGGTTGCCCGGGTGCGCCTTGAGTGCCAGCGCGAGGTTGTCATCGGCAGCGTCGTTGGCACCTCCTTCGATCTCCACCTCGACGAGGTTGACCCAGCCATCGACGCTTAGCGGTGCCAGCTCGACTGCGCGTGCAAACGCGTCCTCGGCGTCGGCGAGTTGGGCTTGTGCGCGCAACACGCGGCCGCGCCCGAGCCAACCGACCGCTAACTTGGCGTTGGTCGCGACGGCGCGGTCGTAAAATCGCAACGCCTCGTCGAGGTCGGCGCGGGTCAGCGCGTCGTCGCCGAGCATGGCGTCGTTTTGCGCGACCCGGGCCCCGAGGCTGACTGCGCGGCGTGCCAGCAACAGCGCGCGCTCGTTGTCGCCCTTTTCGTTCCACAACACCGCGAGGTACGCGAGTGCATCGGGCTGTTTCGGATTTTGCGCCAACAGCCGCTCGAGCCGTTTGATGCCGTCGTCAACTTGGCCGCGTTGTGCGCTGATGCGAGCCCACGCCACGTGCGCCAAGGCGTCTTCGGGGTTTTGTTCGAGCAGGTGGCGCGCCATCGCCTCAGCCGGGTCTAAACGACCGGCCTTGAGGTGTTCTTCCAAAACGGCGTGGGTTCCCTGCATGGCTCTTCGTCGCTTTTAGCGAAGCTTGCGCGTCGACACCATCATGAACCGCACGCTACGCATCACGGCGGCGAACCTGAGTCGGGCACGGTCGAGCACGACACCACCGAGAGTGCAGCACCGCCGTCCGACGACGACGGATGTGCGCAAGCGTACAGCACGTGGTGCTCGCAGCCGCGCAACTCAAACAACGTCGAGCTGCTGCGAAAGCGCGCGTGGACACGTTGCTGTTCGGCGCGCCACACGGCCAACCTGCCCGCGTCGCCCGCGACCTCCGCGGTCGGCTGCGGGGCGCCGAACAGCCGCACATACGCATCGATGTCGGGGCGGGGTGTCACCGTGACGCGCTCCTTCGGGCAGCTGAATTGGCGCTCAAACTCCTCGCGCGCGCCGCGGTCAAGGCCCTTGCACCCTGATGCAGCGTTCAACGCCATCAACGCCGCCATCCACATCAGTTGCCGCACGGCGCGCATGGAAACAAAATATCGCACGAAACGACACTAACACCAGCGGGTCTAGGCTGCGTTTGGTCGTTCGATCGCCCGCCACGAAGTGCTACGCGCCCTAGCTAGCGAAGTTGTCCTTCCGCGTCGGGCGTGCTTTGAGCTGAAGCGTGATCACGGTAACCAAATTGGGCAAGCACTTCGGCGCCAAATCGCTGTTTTCCGACGTCTCGCTGCTGTTGCAGGCAGGCGCCCGCTACGGCTTGGTCGGCGCCAACGGTTCGGGAAAGACCACATTGTTGCGCATCTTGGACGGCAGCGACGAGCCCAGCGACGGCAGCGTTTCGTTTGTGCGCGGTGCCCGCGTCGGCGTGTTGCGCCAAGATCGTTTCATGAACGACGACGACAGCATCTTAAACGTCGCGATGGAGGGTGACGCTGAAGCGCTTGAGGCGTTGGTGGCCTCAGAGCGCGCGTACGCGCAAGGCGACGCGGAGGCGGCGCTTGAGCTCAACGACGCGCTCGATCGCTTACAAGCGCGCACGCTCAAGTCACGGGCGGGCGCTATCTTAGAGGGCCTCGGCATCAAAAGCCCACGTCACAACGATGCGCTGCGCACGCTATCTGGCGGTTACAAGTTGCGTGTGCTGTTGGCGCAAGTGTTGGTGGCGCGGCCCGATGTGCTGTTGCTCGACGAGCCCACCAACCACCTCGACATCCTGTCCATCCGCTGGCTCGAGAAATTCCTGAGCGACTACAAAGGCTGCGCGGTCGTCATCTCACACGACGCGCGCTTTTTGCAAAACACCGTGAGCGCGATCCTCGACGTCGACTACGGCACCATCACGCTGTACCCCTATGGGTGGACCAAATTTTTGGCCGACAAGGCGATGCAGCGCACGCAGAAGGAGGCTGAGATCGCGGGCATCGAAGCCGAGATCGAACGCAAGCGCAGCTTCGTTGAACGCTTCGGCGCCAAGGCGACAAAAGCGGCGCAAGCTCAAAGCCGCGTGAAACAGATGGACAAGCTCGCAGAGCAACTCGAGGACCTGCCGCCGTCGTCACGTCGTGCGCCGCGGTTTCGCTTCGAGATTGCGCGCGAAAGCGGCAAGGAAGTGTTGGCCTGCGACAAGATCACCAAAAGCTACGGCGACAAACGCGTGTTGCACAACGTGTCGTTGACGGTGCGCCAAAAAGAGCGCGTCGCCATCATCGGTGAAAACGGCGCAGGCAAATCCACGCTGTTGAAAATCGCCTGCGATGAACTCGGCACCGACACGGGTTTCGCAAAATGGGGCCACGAGGTGCGCCCGGGATACTTCGCGCAGGACCACAAGGACCTGATGGACGAAGACGACACCCCGTACGCGTTTTTGTCGCGTGCCAGCGGCGATCAGGGACGCGCGTACATTCGTGGCATGCTCGGGCGCGTGCTGCTCACCGGTGACGACGCGGAGAAGCACTGCGGCGCGTTGTCGGGGGGGGAGGCCGCCCGCTTGGTGTTTGCACGATTGTTGATTCAAAAGCCCAACGTGCTGGTCCTCGACGAGCCGACCAACCACCTGGATTTGGAGTCAATCGAGGCCCTCGTCGATGCGCTTAAGAGCTACCCCGGCACGCTGATCTTCGTCAGCCACGACCGCTCTTTCGTCTCCGCGCTCGCCACGCGTATCTTTGAGGTCACCACGACGGGGGTGCGCGACTTCTTGGGCACGTACAGCGAATTTTTGTTGGAGTGCGGCGACGATCACCTCGACGCCGGTGCGGTCAGTCTGCGCGAGCGCAAGGCGAAGGGACCAAGCGACAACGCCGCGTCGTTGTCGTGGGAGGAACAAAAAAAGCGCAAGAATCAGCGTGCCCTGCACAGCAAACGCCGCGACGACGTCTTGAAGCTGTTGGAGGCACAAGAAATACAAAAGCGCGCCATCGACGTCGAGTGGCAGGCGCCAGGATTTTTTGACACCGCACCGCCAAAACGCCAGCAAGAACTGACGGAGGAACACGCGGCGATCACGCAGCGCATCGAGGTGCTCGTGACGGAGTGGGAGGCACTAGAGCTGAAGCTCAGCGAGCTCGCCTGACCCGTTGAATGCGCAGCTGAAGGTCGTTGGCTTCACGTTGCTAGGGTGAGACTTCAATTCAGTTGTTCATCTCCCAACGCCGCTGAAGTGCGCTAGCGTCGATGCGTGCAAAGTTTGGATGCCTTTTTGGTCGCCCTCAAGGAGGGTGCCGATGATGACGCGCTTGAGCGTGCCGCACACGACGTGCGCATCGATGGTGGTGCGATGGCGTTGTCGAGGGCGCTGACCCTGCGCGTTGCGCATCTGGTCGCGGCCGGCGGTGCCGATGCGAACGTCACGGCGCAGCGCTTCAAACTTGCAGCGGCACTGGAGGAGGTCGCCAGCGGGCAACTCACCGCCGATACGCCGCACGCCGCGTTCGA
>JAYTVG010000494.1:0-1595 GCA_043744135.1 Deltaproteobacteria bacterium
GTATTTGTTCTCCCAACCATCAAACGGATTGGCGGTGGTGCGCTTGATGGACAAGCCCACACGCTGTTTGCTGATCTCGATATTGACGACGGCCGCTTCGATCTCCTGGCCGATGTTGAGCAACTCGCTCGGGTGACGCGGGTGCTCCGTCCACGAGATCTCGCCGATGTGCACGAGGCCGTCGACGCCGTCGGCCAGCTCGACAAACGCGCCGAACTCTGCGAGCGATTTGATCTTGGCTTTGACGACGGTGCCGACCGGGAATTTTTCCGCCACCGCCTCGAAAGGATTCTTTTCGAGCGCTTTGGTCGACAGCGAAATACGGTGCGCCGCGGTGTCGAGCCCGAGCACCTTGACGTCGATCTCAGCGCCGATTTGCAACTTCGAGCTGGCGTGTTTGACCTTGTTCCACGAGATTTCGCTGATGTGGATGAGCCCCTCAACGCTTTGGCCACCCGACGGCAGCGCGAGCTTCACGAACGCGCCAAAATCAGCCAACGCCACGACGGTGCCTTTGACGACGCTGCCCTCGGTGAAGGCCGCGCGCACTTCTGCCCACGGGTCGAGCGCGAGCTGCTTCATGCCGACTTTGAGCTTGCCGTTGTCGGGATTTTTATGGAGCACTTTGACGGTAACGACCTGGCCGGGCTTGAGCACCTCTTGCGCGCGGGCGCGGCCATCCCAAGTCAGGTCGGTTTGGTGGATCATGGCGTCGAGACCCTCGACGTCTAAAAACGCGCCGTAGGGCATGATCGTCTTCACCTTCGCTTTGACGACGTCACCCTCTTTGACGCTGTCGAGGCGCTGCAGCGTCTCTTCTTTGCGCGCAGCGGCCAGGCGTGCCTTTCGCGTGACCACGACGTTTGCGCGCTCGGGCTCAAGCTCCATGATGTCAAAGGTGGTGGCCTGGCCAACGACGTCGTCACCGCGGCCGCTGGCAAAGCGCGGCCCGAAGCGCGACAACGACGCTTGACTCGCGGGCATAAACGCGCGCACGCCGGTGGCGATGTCCTCTTCAGACTCCGACAGTAACGCCACCGAGTAGCCACCCTTGACCTCGCGCACCACAAAACCCGGCACGCCGGTTTTTTGGTCAGCGGCATTCACCAGCACATCGAGGTGGTCGAGCGCCACCGCTTGGCGCGCGGAGGCTGCCGCCACGGCCTCGCCAGATTTCGGTGGGTCGAGCAAACGGACGCGTACCTTGTCGCCAGCGGCTTTGCCGACGAGCTCGGCGGCCGGCACCGCAGCGCGCAATGCCACGTGCCCAAGCGCACTCACCGACACGAAAACGGCGGCGTCGGTGATGTCGGTGACGGTCGCGTCGTGGACAAATTGCCAAAGCGGCGCGCCCGCCAGCGCGACCAGTTCGTCGACGTTAAAACGCGGGGGGCCGCTATCGACAAATCGACCGCGGCGCGCATCACGTCGGTGATCGTCGCGTCGGGAATCATCACGGTGGTCGTCGCGGCGATCTTGCGCCGGCCGTTCGCGGCGCGGGCCACGTTGTCGTCCACCGCGTCCCTGCGCGCCGGCCGCGGACGGCGACGGTGAAGACGGCGACTCCGACGGCGGCGCGGGTGGCTGGAGGGTGT
>JAYTVG010000495.1:0-5063 GCA_043744135.1 Deltaproteobacteria bacterium
TCGCGCTGGTCCCGAGCAACAAGACTGTGCGGCTGGCGGCTGCGCAAGCGGCGCTGCGCGTGCGCGACATCGACTTCGCCAAAGAGTGCGCAGCCGCGCTGCAAAAAGCGGACGCTGCTGACGTCGACGGGGCGATCTTGCTCGCCCGCGTGAAGCTGGCGGCCGGCGACACGCTCAGCGCGTACACCGACATGCAGGCCGTGCTCAAAAAACAACCTGACCACCCAGCGGCGAACTATTGGATGGGTGTCGCAGCAAATGGACTCGCCAAACCCGACGAGGCCCGCGCGCAGTTCGACAAAGCGGCCAAGCTCGACCCCAAAGCCGCCGCGCCCATCGTTGACCTCATCGAAGATGCCGTCGACAACGGCAAGCTCGATGTTGCACTCAAGCGCGCCGCCGAAGCGGAGCCGGTGGTCGACGCAGATGGACGCTACGCGCTGCAGGTCGCCAAGGCGCGCGTGCTCATCCGCACGCGCGCTTTCGCCGACGCCGACGCCGCCCTCAGCGCGGCGCAGGCCTCTCGCCCAAATGAGATGGGCGCGCGTTTAACGACGGTGGCATTGCGTATCGCGCAAAAGCGCTTGGCGGATGCACAGCAAGCGATCGCTGACGCCAAAGCCGTCGACGCGAACGATGCGCTGTTGACGATGTCGACCGGCGACCTGCTCGCCGCACAAAAGGACTTCAAAGGGGCCCTGCAAAGCTACCAAACGGCGCTCGCGGCGGCGCCCACCGTGGCGCAGATTTACCTGCACGCCGCAGCCGTCGCCCTTGAGCTCAAGGAGTCAGCGCGCGCCAAGGGCTTCGTCGACACCGCGGCACAGTTGCGCCCTGGCACCGTCGACTTGATGGTGATGCAAGCGTCATTGTTGCGCGACACCGACGCCAAAGGCGCCGCCCAGCTCATGCAACAAGCCATCGCGAAATCACCGCTGGAGCCCGGCATTAACTACCAGCTCGGCGCGCAGCTGCAAGCCGCCGGGCTGCCGGTGGAGGCGGTCGGTTATCTCAAAGCCGCCGTACAGCAAGACCCACAATTCATCGACGCGCTGCTGTTGCTTGGCGTGGTGGATCGCGAGCTCGGCCGCGTCATCGAGGGCAAAGAGGCACTCAACACGTGCGTGAAGTTAGCTCCGAACAACGTGTCGTGCTGGGTGGCGCTCGCAGACACCCTGGCAGCGTCCGGCAACGACGCGGGTTCACTCAAAGCGTACGAAAGCGCCGTCGCCGCGGACCCAAACGATCCGTCGATCACGTGCGCGATGGGCGAGACGTTGGTTGTGCGCATGGGGGAGGTCACCAAAAACCTCAAGCGCGGCATCGCTATGCTGGAGAAATGCGTCAAGCTCAACGCCACGCATCCGTCGGCCTGGAAAAACCTCGGCAACGCGTACAAAACCATCTTCAAAAAGAAGGACGCTGCGCGCTGTTATCGGCAGCACCTGCTCGTCAACCCAAAAGACGACGAGGCCAAGCAAGTGCGCGAGTTCCTCGCGGAAGTCGGTGGGTGATCCCGTTGGTCCACGTAGCGCAGCGCGCGCACAACAACCGTTCGCGCGGCTGCACCGTAGATCCTATGACCCTTACCGAGGCTCCATCATGCTGCGCCGCTCGTTTTTATCCCTCACCGGGACCGCACTCGCCGTCGGTTGCTTGCCTGCCGTCGCAGCCTCCCCACCTAGGACGTTTGTCGTGAACAAAACCGATGAGCAATGGCGCAAGCAGCTGAGCCCTGCGCAGTTCGACGTGCTGCGCAAAAAGGGCACCGAACGCGCCTTCACAGGCAAGACATGGGACGAGCACCGCGACGGTACGTTTCAGTGCGCTGGCTGTAACACGCCGTTGTTTGCGTCCAGCACCAAGTTTGACAGCGGCACCGGCTGGCCGAGCTTTTTTGCCCCCCTCAACGACAAGGTGTTGTACGTCGCCACCGACAGCTCGTACGGCATGTCGCGTGACGAGGTCATGTGCGCCACGTGCGGCGGCCACTTGGGCCACGTCTTTGACGACGGGCCGCGTCCCACCGGGAAGCGCTTCTGCATGAACTCCGCAGCCATGGAGTTTGTGCTCGCTGTCCCTAAGGCGCCGTAGCCGTTTGAACACTGGGCGCGCCTACGGCTCAACGCAGGCGGTCACTAGCCCGCACACCCGACCACACCAGTCGCAAAGCAAGCCGGCGCCGACGGTCATAAACGCTAGGCGCACGGAGCGTTTCGACACGCTATACCCGCGCGATGCGATCCTTCATCTTAACCTTGCGTGTGGTGGTGACTGGCTTGGGGTTGACGGCATGCCATCCGTTGGCTTGCTTTTTCCCTCCTGCGCTGCCCAAAGACCCGGCCTACCAACTGACGTCAAAGGCGACGTGGCCGAAGCAAAAAGTCGAGATTCGTGTCGACGACAAGGGCATCCCGCACATCTTTAGCGACAACACCGACAACCCCGACGCGGACTTGGCGTACGGCTTGGGTGTCATGCACGGGCGCGACCGCGCGTTTCAGCTGCTGGTGTACAAACGCGCCGCCACCGGCACGCTGACGGAGTTGTTTGGCGCCGACTACCTCGAGGTCGATCGCCAGCAGCGCATCATCACGTACCGCTTGGACGAGCAGCTGGCGGGCTTGGCGCCCACGGATCGTGAGCTGCTCGATGCCTACGTCGCGGGGGTCAACGAGGGCGCCACGTGGGCGGGCAAAAGCGCCGAGATGTTCGTGCTCGGAGTCGACTTCCCGACCTTCACGTCGCGCGACGCGCTCGCCATCACCCGCTTGCAACAATGGGGACAGGCTGTCGGCTTTGACGAAGAGATGACCCGCTTTCGCATGGTCAAAGCGCTCGGCACCGACGATGCGCGCACCCGCGAGTTGTTGGTGGACGCACCGTCGCGCGGTGTGCCGATCGTGCGTCGCGAGGAGCACGATGGCGACGTGCAAGCTGCAGCACCGCCGCCGCTGCCGACGCGCCGCAGTGCCTCAACCGGGCGCGCGCTGTATCGCCGTGGACCGGTGCCGGCGGCAGGATGGCAGAAAGCTGCCGTCGACGAGCTCGTCACGCGCTTCACCAAAGAGCACGGCGCGTCCAACGAATGGGCGGTCGACGGCGCGCACAGCAAAGCTGGCGTGCCCGTGCTCGCCAACGACCCGCACCTGTCGCACAGCGGCCCGGGGATTTTTTATATGGCGCATCTGGAAGGTCCCGACTTCACCATCGCCGGCGGCACCTTCCCGGGCATTCCTGGCGTGCTCATCGGCCACGGCCGCGACATCGCGTGGGGGGTCACCAACGCCTACGCCGACACCATGGACCTCGTCGTGCTCGAGCAAAACGGCGATGACCTGTACCAAGTGGACGGCGCGCCTGTGAACTACGGCCACCAGCAGCAATGCTTCAAGCTCGGCAAGGAAGCCGACGCAAAAGTGCAGTGCGAAGACTACCTGTCAAGCATCTTTGGGCCGGTGCTTCCCGAAGGCTATGGCAGCTACGACGGTGCGCGATCGCTTATCGATCCTGGCGAGCGCATCGCGCTGATGTGGACCGCGCACGAATTCCCCGCCGACAACAGCCGTCTAATCACCGCGTTTTGGCGCCTCGCGAAGTCCAAGCACCCCGACGAGGCCACCGCGGCGCTGCAGGACTTCTCGTCGCCTGCGATGGCGGTCGTCAGCGCGTTTACCGACGGCAGCATCGCGTTTCGTTTGACCGGCATTGTGCCCGTGCGCGGAGACGACCAGCGCGTCGACTTCCCGCGCTTAGGCAACACGCGGCGTGCGGGATGGGTCGGTCGGCTCAACGCAGCACTCAAGCCGCAATCCACCAACCCGCAAAAAGGCTTCATCGTCGCCGCCAACCAACGTGTCGTCGACAACGACGTGCTCACGCAGCGCGCGGTGGGGTTTGAGGAGGCGGAGCCGTTTCGCGCCGAGCGCATCCACGAGCGTTTGGAAAAAATGCTCGCGGACGGCAAGCCCAGCACCGAGGCGTTGTTGTCGATCCAACAAGACGCAACCTCGATTGAGGCGCGCGAGCTCGCGCCCATCTTTGGCAAGCACTGTCCTAAACACGTCGCGGGCCACGACGACAGCGTGGTGTTGGACTTTTGTAAGGCGATCAAAAACTTCGACGGCAACTACAGCTTGACGTCGATCGCGCTGCCGTTTGCCCGCACCGCGCGTGCCTTTGGGGACGCGGTGTTTGAAGCGCACGTCGATGACGAACTGGCGCACGATATGTTCAACGTCACCTCGATCTCGATGGCCCTGCACGAGCTCACCAAAGCTGAAGACGCCGGCACCAACCGCGCCGCGATCTTCGATGACCCACGCAAAAGCGGCCGCGAGGGCCTCGATGGTTTTGTCGCCGTCGCCGTCAAGCGCGCCATGGACCTCGTCAGCGACGAGGCAGGTGATTCGCCGTCCGACTGGGTGTGGGGTCAAAACCACAAAAAAAGCGTGCGCGGGGTGCTCGCCGCCGCTCCCGTCGTCGGCTTTTTGTTTGACACCTGGTCGCGCGAAGAGAGCGGCTCATGGACCGCTCCGCGCGCCGAGGGCCCCGACTTCAACAACGGCATGCGCGTGCGTCACGGCGCTGGGCTGCGCTTGATCGCTGAGATGCGCGCAAAGCCGCTCATCCGCATGGTGAACGATTCCGGCAACAGCGGCCACTACGGCCACAAACACCTCGACGATCAGCAGTCGCTGTGGAGCGAGGGCAAGCCGTTCCCGATCGCAATCGCGAAGTCCGCCCTCGTTGACGACGTGCTTGAGGGGTCGCTCGACCTTCTGCCGAAAAAATGAGCGGCATGATGCAAACCCAGCGGTCGTCGCGATTCGTGGTGGCGGCGTGCGCGCTGCTGGCGGCGTCGTGCGTCAACGATGAAGGTGGCGAGGCTTTGTGCAACGATGACGAAGACAACGACAGCGATGGCCGCATCGACTGCGCGGACCCCGGCTGCAGCCTGACAGACGTCTGCGGCCGTTGCGGCGACGGCACGCTCGATGACGCCGAAGCCTGCGACGACGGCAACCGCACCGCCAACGACGGCTGCGACGCGCGCTGCCGCT
>JAYTVG010000496.1:0-5059 GCA_043744135.1 Deltaproteobacteria bacterium
TAGCGCCCGGCGGCGTGCGATCGATGCCACCGACCTTTTGCAACAGCGCTTGGCGCTCGACCGCTTTGGTGTAGGCCTCGTCAATGCCGGGCCCGGCCCAGCGCACGATTTGGTGGTCGGGCGCGAGCGCGCGCAAGTTCAACAGCTCCGCGTGCTGAGCGAAGATGCCGTCGGTCACGAGCACCAGCTGCGCTTGCGCACGCACAAACTGCGGATCGCGTGACAGCGCCAAGCGAAATAGCTTCACAGCCTCGGCGGGGTCGTTGTCGCGAAACTGCGCCGCGACCCCACGCAAAAACACCAGGCCGTTACTGTCGGGATTTTTGTCCTCGACCTTGCCGAGCATCGCCGAGAACTCGCGCCACTCGTCGCGCAAGCGGTGCGCATCTGCCGCGATGCGGTAGCCCACGTAGTCGTCGGGCTCCTCGTTGATGAGGCGTTGTGCATCTGCGACGCCCGCGGCGACGTGCTCGGCGGCCAACATGCGCAACGCTTCGTCGGTGTCGCGGTACAGCTGCACGCGGCCACGCTCGCTATTGAGCTGCTTGGCCACGTCGGGCGTGTTCTTTTTCATCTGCAGCGCGCGCACGCTTTCGTCGAGCTGGTCGGCGGTGTTGCTGAGCACCTCGGCCACCGTCAGCTCGGCTTCCCCCCACGCGAGCATGACTTGGGCCTTGAGCGCTGCGGCGTCGTGACCGGGCTGACCCACGAGGTACGCGACGGCGTCGGGAAAGCCGTCAATCCGGTCGGCCTTGAGTGCTGCTTGCGCTTCGTCCATCGAGCTTGGGGCCGGCAGGCGTTTTTGCGGTGCGACCTGCTTTGCTTCAAACGTCCGCACAAGTGCACTGGCCTGCGCGAGTGACATGCCGACGCGCCGGCTGTCGTCGTGGACAAACGGCGCCGGTTGTGACGTCGTGCAAGCGGACGCAAGCATGGCAACAACCACGAGACTGAGGCGAGACAGCAACATGCGCTCGGGCGTAGCAAGGGGCAGGGGGCACAGCAAGCGCCTGTCAGCGACCAACGCGCCGCGCGGTCCGGCGAATCCGTCGATGCGCGTGCGCGACCGCCAGCCGCTGGTTGACATCGGTGCGTGTTTGTCTACTGCCAGACGTGCACAACGACTTCGTGGTCCAAAGTAGCCGCGGCAGTTATCCCGTCCGCTTTGCGCGCGGTGCGGTGGCGGCATTTGACGTCGGTGCGCGCGAATGGGCGGTGGTCGATGCGCGACTCACCACGCCCGCCAGCACCAGGGTCTTGCGGGTCACCGCGGGCGAGGCGCTTAAGTCCCTGGGCTCCGTCGAGCACCTCGTCACCGAGTTGTTGGCGCGCGGCTTCAAACGCGGCGACACACTCAGCGCTGTCGGCGGCGGCACCGTGCAAGACGTCGTCGGCTTCATCGCGGGCACGCTGATGCGCGGCACACCGTGGCGGATCGTGCCGACCACGTTGCTCGCACAGGCGGACGCGTGCATCGGTGGCAAGACCGCGGTCAACGTCGGCGGCATGAAAAACGCGCTCGGCACCGTGACTGCGCCGACCGAGGTGGTCGTCGACAGCGCGGTGCTCAAAACGCTGCCGGCGCAGGCCGTGCGCTCCGGACTGGGCGAGGTGCTCAAAGCCCACGCGCTCATCAGCAGGTCTGCATGGGACGCCGTCGCCGCGGATCTTGACGTGCTCGATACCGCACCCGTCGACGACACACGCCTGCAGCCGCTGATCGTCGCGTCGTTGTTGCTCAAGCGCGACTTGGTGATGCGTGACGAGTTCGACGCCGGCTGTCGACGCTTGCTCAACTTCGGGCACACCTTTGGCCATGCGCTTGAGGCCGTCGTCGACTACGCGGTGCCGCACGGCATCTGCGTGGCGTGGGGGATGCAGGTGGCCAACCGCGTCGCGGTGGCGCGGGGGCTGTTGTCAGACGCGGACCGCGCGCGCATGCAACCGGCGCTGGCACGACTTGCCGACACGGTGGCGGCCGTGAAGCCGGCGCAGATCCTGGCGCGCATGCAGCACGACAAAAAGCGCACAGGAGCTCACCACACACTGGTGCTGCTGGCGGGAGACGATGCGCGCGCGTGTGTCGTGGACGTCGACGACGAAGCGGCGCTGAGTGCCGCGATCGCACAGCCCTGGTGACGGTCGTGACGGTGCTATCACACGCGTCGATAGACGCCGACCACCACGCCTAAGATATCGGTTTGGCGAAAGGCGCTTTTGTTGACGTAAATCGGCAGCATCGCCTGGTTTGCCGGTTGAAAGCGGATGCGATCGCCCTCGGGAAAAAAGCGCTTCACCGTGGCTTCGCCGTCGATCATCGCGACCACGATCTCTCCCGCGCGCGCCGACGGCTGCTTTTTGACGAACAAGAAATCACCGTCAAAAATGCCGTCTTCGATCATCGATTCGCCGACGACGCGAAGCGCGAAGACCTTTTCTTGCGTGGCGCCACGCCCCAGCAAAAACGACGAGACGCGCACGGTGTCCTCGCGGTTTTCCTCGGCCAAGATCGGCATGCCCGCGGCCACCCGCCCAAGCAGCGGCACGTCGATGAGGTCGTCGTTGGCCGCAAAGGTAACGTGCGCGAGCCCTGGCATCGCTGCGTTTGCCGATGTGACGCCCGGCGACGCCAGCGAAAACACCAGATCCTCACAGGCCGACCCGACGCCTTTAACGACGCTGAGCGTGCGGCTTTTGTGATCCTGTCGTCGCAAATACCCCTTGCGCTGCAGTGCGTTGAGGTGATC
This sequence comes from Deltaproteobacteria bacterium, assembly GCA_043744135.1. Classification (GTDB taxonomy): domain Bacteria; phylum Myxococcota; class UBA727; order UBA727; family VGSZ01; genus JAYTVG01. The sequence continues at coordinate 2,748 of JAYTVG010000496.1, forward strand.
GTTGACGCCGTTTGTGGAGCGGATGCCGAGGTGCTTGCCGATCTCGCGAATCGTCGGCGGGTAGCCTTGCTTTTTGGTTTGGCCGTCGATGAACTGCAGCACGCGCTGCTGCCGCTGGGTGAGCTGCTCGCGCACGTCACCGTCAACGCTGACCGAGTCGTCGGCGCTGCTGTCGTCGGCGCTGCTGTCGTCGGCGCTGCGGTCGTCACGCGCGCTACGCGGTGGGGTCGCTTTCGGTTTTGGCACGGGCTTTATCGCACGCTGGGCGGCGGCCTTGGGGTGTTTTGCGGCGTTGGCTTTGGTGTCTTGCATGGGGCTTCCGCAGGGTGAGCAGTGGTCGTTGAGCCTAGCTGAACGTTTGATCATGGTGCAAGTGTTCAGCGCAGCGAAAACGCCGACGCGGGTGTGCGCCGCGGCTCAGCGTGCTAGCGCGCGTCCATGGTGATTGCTGAACCGTCTGCCGAGGGCGCCCCAGAAAAAATCACAGCACCGAACGGCGCCCGCTATGGCCGCGTGCTGCTCAAGCTCAGCGGCGAGGCGCTGCAGGGCGATAAGGGTTACGGGATCGACCCGCGCGTGCTCGATGACATCGCTGACGAGGTCGTGGCGGTCAAAGCGCTGGGCGTGCAGCTCGCCATCGTCATCGGTGGCGGCACCATCTTTCGCGGCATCGCTGGCACCGCGCAGGGCATGGACCGCGCCACCGCGGACTACATGGGTATGTTGGCGACGGTGATGAACGCCATCGCACTGCAAGACGCGCTCGAGCGCCACGGCGTGTACACGCGCGTGCAATCCGCCATCAACATGCAGGAACTCGCGGAGCCGTACATTCGCCGCCGCGCGATTCGACACCTCGAAAAAGGTCGCGTCGTCATCTTTGGCGGCGGCACCGGCAATCCGTTTTTCACGACGGATACGGCAGCGTCACTGCGCGGTATGGAGATCGGCGCCGATGTGATCATGAAGGCCACCAACGTCGACGGTGTCTACGACAAAGACCCCAAAAAACACAGCGACGCCAAGATGTTCGACCGACTCAGCTACATCGACGCGCTCAAGATGGGCCTCAAGGTGATGGACGCAACGGCACTGTCATTGTGCATGGACAACAAGATGCCGATTTTGGTGTTCAATATGCACACCCGCCACAACATCGTGCGCGCCGTCAAAGGCGACGCGGTCGGTACGGTTGTCATGCACGCCGCGAGCTGAGCCAACAACGCTGACTTGATCGACGTGAACGTTGACTGGTTTTTTTGCCAATCGTTTTTTGATGTGAACACAAAGGTGCACTGATGCTCGACGACATCCTCAAAGACAGCAAAGACAGCATGGATCGCGTGATCGACGCGCTCAAAAAACAACTCACCACCATTCGCACTGGGCGCGCGAATCCATCGATGCTCGACGGCGTCCGTGTCGACTACTACGGCACCGCCACGCCGCTTAACCAACTGGCGACGGTGAGCGCACAAGACGCGCGCATGCTGCTTATCAAGCCGTTTGAAAAGAAAGCCATCAAGGACATCGAGCGCGCCATCGTTGAGGCCAACTTGGGATTTAACCCGATGAGCGACGGTGACTACGTCCGCGTGCCGATGCCGCCGTTGTCGACCGAGCGCCGCAAAGAATACGTCAAGCTCGCAAAAACCAAGGTGGAAGACGCCAAGGTTGCCATCCGAAACGTGCGGCGCGACGGCAACGAGCTGATGAAGGAGGCGCAAAAGGACGGCGGCATCACGCAAGACGACGAGAAAAACGGCCTCAAAAATGTACAGGACACGACCGACCAATACATCAAGAAGGTCGACGAAATGCTCGCGCACAAAGAAAAAGAGATCATGGAAGTGTGAGCGCCACCCGTGCAAATCGCAGCCAGCACCCTGAGCGCTAAAGACGCCTACGCGTGGTTGACGTCATTGGTGGTGCCGCGACCGATCGCTTGGGTGTCGACGCAGCGTGCGGACGGGCACGTGAACCTCGCGCCATTTTCGTATTTCCAAGGGTTGGCGTCGCAGCCGCCGATGGTCACGCTCAGCATCGCCAATCGCGCGGGCGGTGCAGCCAAAGACACCACCGCCATCGCTCAGGCCACCGGCGTGTTGTGCATCAACCTCGTGGAGGAAGCCGACTTGCTGCGCATGAACCTGACCTCGGCGGATGAACCCGCCGAAGTCAGCGAAGCCGTGAAGTACGACATCGCAATGGTACCGTGCGTGGCGATTGCGTGTGCGCGGGTTGCGTCTGCGCGTGCAGCACTCGAGTGCCGCCTTGTCGACGTGCACCGCTACGGCGCCGGCGCAGGCGTC
>JAYTVG010000497.1:0-5051 GCA_043744135.1 Deltaproteobacteria bacterium
CGCGCCTGGCCGCCCGCTCCAGGCCAGGGCTGCGTCGCTGTGCAAGCGCGCAACGGCGACGCGCGCACGCGTGCGCTTTTTGCGCCGCTTCACGACGTCAACAGCGCCAACGCCTGCGAACGTGAACGATCGTTTTTGCGCGTGCTTGAGGGCGGCTGCACCACACCGTTTGGCTGCTATGCGCACGGCACGTCGGTGTGGATGGGGCGCGCCGGCGCGCTCAGCGATGCACAACCGTGGTGGGCCGCGCACCACGACGTCGGCCCGCTTGACCGCCTGCTTAGCGCACAACAGATTGCACCGTTGCTTGATCGCCTCTTGGACCCCGCACACAAGGATCCCGCGCATGACGACGTCACCCCAGCCATCCCGCCCTGTCGCGAAATCGCAAACGCTGTTTGACCGCGCGGTCCAGTTGATGCCGGGCGGCGTGTCGTCGCCGGTGCGCGCCTGCAAACACGTCGGCATGACGCCGCTGTTTATGCAGCGCGGTGAGGGCGCTTACATCTACGACGTCGACGACAACCGCTACGTCGACTTTTGTTTGGCATGGGGCCCGCTCATCTTAGGGCACGCGCATCCCGAGGTCATCGAGGCCACCGTACGCACGGTCAAAGACGGCTTGGCGTTTGGCACCTGCCACAAAAACGAAGCGGCCCTCGCTGAGCGCGTGTTGGCGGCGTTTGGGTACGCGGACCGCGTGCGCTTCGTTGTGAGCGGCACCGAGGCTGTGCTGACGGCGGTGCGGTTGGCGCGCGCCGTCACGGGGCGCAAGTTGTTGTTGAAGTTTTCGGGCTGTTACCACGGCCACGTCGACGCGCTGATGGTGAAAGCTGGCAGCGGCGTGGCCACTTTAGGGCTGGCCGAAAGCGCCGGCGTCACCAGCACCACCGCGAAAGACACCATCGTGGTGCCGTTGGGCGACACCGCTGCTGTCGAGCAGGCGTTTTTGACGTACGGCACCGACATTGCTGCGGTGATCTTAGAGCCGTTGCCCGCCAACAACGGCTTGTTGATACAAGCGCCGGCGTTTTTGCAGCGGCTGCGCGCCATCACGCAACAACACGGCGCGCTGTTGATCTTTGACGAGGTCATCTCGGGTTTTCGTTTCGGCTTTCATGGCTACGCCAAGCTCGTCGATGTTGCGCCGGACCTGACCACCCTTGGCAAGATCGTCGGCGGTGGTTTGCCGGTGGGCGCGGTGGTCGGCCGCCGCGACATCTTAGATCAGCTCGCGCCGCTGGGCGCCACATACCAAGCGGGTACCATGGCGGGCAATCCCGTCGCGCTGGCGGCCGGCATCGCCACACTCGACGTGCTCAAACGCGGCGACGGTTACGCACATCTCGAAGTGTTGGGGGCGCGTTTGCAAGCGCGCGTCGAGCAGCGGCGCGTCGCCGGCGCCACCAGCACGCGCGTGGCACGTCAGGGCGCGCTGTTTTGGCCGTACCTCGACCCAAGCGGAGCCGTCCCCACGACCGCCGAGGCCATCACCGACAAAGCCGTGGCGCTGTTTAAGGAGCGCTACCGTGGCTGGTTGGACGCGGGCATGTACCTGCCGCCGTCCGCCTACGAAGTGGGGTTTTTGTCGACCGTGCACACAAGCGCACAAGTCGACGCGCTGGCAGACGCGCTATGAGTGACGCATGAAGTTCAAGCGCGCGCTGCTCGACAACATCGAGACGCTGGTGGTGGTGATCGCCATCGGCATCATCGCGACGTTGCTCGCGTGGTGGGCGCTGTTTGCCAAGCGCTTGATTTTACAACACACGGCGCTTGCGGCCGCGCACGCCGTGGACCTGGCCGAGCGCAACGCTTTCGTGCAACGCGGCGATCGTCAGCTGTTGATGATCGCAGGCGAAGGGTTGACCTTCGGGTTGTTGTTGGTGGTGTGTGTGTTGGTGTTGTTTGTGATCGCGCTGCGCATGCGCGAAAGCAAGCGACGCATGGAGCGCTTGCTGCAGTTCACCACGCATGAGCTCAAGACTCCCATCGCGGGCGTGCGCGCGCTGCTGCAGTCGATGCAGCTGGGCTCCATTCCCGAGGAAGCGCGCGCAGCGTTTTTGCAGCAAGGTGTGGTCGAGATGGATCGGCTTGAGCACCTCACCGAAACCATCTTGGCGTACCAACGCGCCAAGAGCACCACCGCACCGCCTGCGACGGCTGTGCGCAGCGATCTTCTCGTGAGCGAGGTGTTGCAACACCGCAGGCGCAGCATGCACGACGAACAGCTCAACGCGCGCACCACGGCCGACGCGGTGGTGATGGCGCAGCGCGACGGCTTTCGCGTCGTGCTGGAAAACCTCCTCGACAACGCGCGCAAATACGGTGGCGGGTGCGTCACACTCAGCGACAGCGTCGAGGGCGATCGTTACACCTTGCGCATCGCAGACACCGGCGTTGGCTTTGCGGCCCACGACGCTGACGCGCTGTTTGATCCGTTCGCGCGCGCAGACAATGGCGCCGGCGTGCACGGCTCGGGGTTAGGGCTTTATATCTCGCGCCAGTTGATGCGCGAAATGCACGGCGATTTGCTCGCCCACAGCGACGGCAAAGGCAAGGGCGCCACCTTCGTGGTCCAGCTACCGCTCGGCCAGCTGCCAGTGGGGGGCGGCCGTGAATGACCGCTTGCACATCTTGGTGATCGAAGACGAGCCGCTGGTGAGAGATCTCGTCGCCATCAACCTCAAGCACGCCGGCTACGACGTCGTCACGGCGGCCACCTTTGAAGACGGACTGGCGGCGCTCGTCAAGCCCGCCACGGCGCTTGCGATGGCAATCGTCGACGTCATGCTGCCCGGCGGTGACGGCATGACCCTGGTGGCGCGCGCCCGCGCGTCGGGCGTGACGCTACCGATCTTGATGCTCACCGCGCGAGGCGACGCGCCCGCCAAGGTGCGCGGCTTAGACAGCGGAGCCGACGATTATATGACGAAGCCGTTTGACGTGCCCGAGCTGTTGGCGCGGGTGCGCGCACGACTGCGTGGCACACAACCGGGTGCTGCTGCAGTCACCAGCCGCGTGGAGATTGGCGGGCTGTGGATCCGCTTTGATACCGGGGAGGCGGTCACGAACGAGGGCTCCGTGGTGCTGTCAGAAAAGGAACTCAAGCTCATGCAGCAGTTTGTGGCGCATGAGGATCGCTTGTTGAGTCGCGCCGATTTGCTCGAAGAGGTGTGGGGGATGGACGCGTTTCCCACCGACCGCACCGTCGACAACTTCATCATGCGCTTGCGCAAGTTGTTTGAACCCGATCCCAACGTCCCGCGCCATTTTTTGACGGTGCGCGGCCGCGGCTATCTGTTTCGTCGCGTGCCGCAAACGCTGGAGCCCACATGACTGCTGCTGTTGTTCGCGCTGCGCCACGCGGTCGTTTGCCCATCGTTTGTGACCAGCGTCCGAGCAAAACCGCGGTGGTGTTGCTCAACGTCGGCACGCCCGACGCGCCCACCACCGGCGCCGTGCGGCGTTTTTTGCGCGAGTTTCTCAGTGACGCGCGCGTACTCGACATTCCTGCCCTGGGGCGCTGGCTGCTGCTTCACTTGGTGATTTTGCCGCTGCGCCCGCGACGCAGTGCAGCGCAGTACCGCAAGGTCTGGACCGATGAAGGCTCGCCGCTGTTGGTGCACGCGCGCGCACTAGCGCGCGGACTGCAAGCGCGCCTTCCCGACGTCACGGTGATCACCGCGATGCGCTACGGCAACCCCAGCATGCGCGCCATGGCTGACGACATCGTGCGCGCGGGTGCCGACCACGTGGTGTTGGTGCCGATGTTTCCGCAGCACGCGTCGGCGTCGACCGGGACGGCGCTACAGCGGGCATTCGCCGAGCTCGGCAAGATGGCGCGCGTGCCCAATGTCTCGGTGGTGCCTGAGATGTTTGACGACGACAGCTTCATCGACGCTGTGTGCGCGCGCTTTGACGACGTCACGCGCGGCATCAGCTACGACCACGTGTTGTTTTCGTACCACGGCTTGCCGGTGCGCCAGGTGCAGCGCGTCGCTGCACCTGGCCACACCTGCGCGGGCACTGCGGACGCGTCGTGTTGCGATGCGCTCAGCAGCAACAACGCGTCATGCTATCGCGCGCAGGCGATGGCCACGACGCGGCTGGTGGCGGCCCAGCTCGGCTTAGGGGCGGCGGCGCACTCAACCGCGTTTCAGTCGCGTTTGGGTCGCGCACAGTGGCTGTTGCCCAACACCGAAGATGCGATCGAACAGCTCGTGAAGGGCGGCGTCAAAGACCTCGTGGTGTTGTGTCCGTCGTTCGTCGCTGATTGCTTAGAGACGGTGGAGGAAATCGGCGTGCGCGCCCGCGAACAGTTCACGCGCCTGGGCGGTCGGACGCTGACGTTGGTGCCGTGCATCAATGCGCATCCGTTGTGGGTGGAGGGCCTAGCGCGCTTGGTGCAGCGTCACCTGCCCAACCGCGTGCCGTCAAAAGGCGCGCATGGTTAGCGACGTCAGCGACACTGAAGCGTTTTTCGTCGGCCTCCAGCACGACATCGTCGCTGCACTCAGCGCCGTCGACGGTGGCAGCTTCATGCACGATCGCTGGCACAAGCAACCGCACGAGCCACTGCAAGGCCACGGCACCAGCGCCATCTTGCAGGGCGGGCGCGTGTTTGAGCGCGCGGCGGTGTTGTTGTCGCGCATCGAGGGCACGTCGCTGCCGCCCGCCGCCACCCAAGCGCGGCCTGAACTGGTCGGCAAAGCCTACGTCGCAACCGGCGTGTCCGTCGTTGTGCACCCGCAAAATCCCTACGCACCCACCAGTCATATGAACGTGCGCGCCTTTCGCACCGTCGACGACAGCGCGTGGTGGTTTGGCGGCGGCTTTGATCTCACGCCGATTTACCCGTTCATGAACGACGTCGTCGCGTGGCACCAAATTGCAAAGGACGCTTGCGATCCCTTTGGCGCGCACGTGTACCCCGTGCTCAAAGCCCACTGCGACCGCTATTTTTTTGTGAAGCACAGAGATGAAACGCGCGGCGTCGGTGGCCTGTTTTTTGACGACCTCAGCGATACAAGTGCGCTCGCGATCGGCGA
>JAYTVG010000498.1:0-1591 GCA_043744135.1 Deltaproteobacteria bacterium
ACAAAGTAATTCACCGACCTTGGGAGGTGAACAAAGTAATTCACCGACCTTGGGAGGTGAACAAAGTAATTCACCGACCTTGGGAGGTGAACAATCGAATTCACCGACCTTGGGAGCTCGGCGGCGACGCGTTAGTTGAGGTCACGCAAATCGCGCCACCGCGTCGACACGCCGGTCAAAAACCGCGGCGTGCCGGGCGGCTGGTTGAGCGTCGACAACGACGGGTAGTATTGCCACTTGAGGTTTGGGATCGGGTAGGCGGCCGACTGCGGATCGGTGCGGTACACGGCGCGGCCCGCGACGAAGATGGCGCCGTTGAGCGCGAGCTCCGTGGTGGCGTCCCAATTTTCCAACACGCGCACGTTGCGCTCTGCGTCGGTCTGGCTCGAGCTCGCCGGGTTCGCGCCAACCATGATGGCGGTCCAATACTCTGTCGGTGCGGCGCGCGGTTTGTTGATCGGGGCAAACACCACCGGCGTTAAGTACCACTGCATAAAGCCATCAGACCAGCCTGCCGACGTCGATGGCGTCGTTGCGGTGGCCGGCCGCGCATCGGCGTGCGCGACCGACAAAAACGTCACGCGGTCGCCAGCGATGAGCGCTTTAGGTCGCCCCGGTGGCCCGCCCGCAAACGGTGTCGCGGTCGGTTGATTGTAGCGCCCGTACACGTACACGGGCAGGTTTGACGCGATGGTGAGCCCGTGCGCGCCGCCGTAGCGCTTAGGAACTTGGGCACCGATCATTTTGCCCGCGAGGTTTTGGCCGTCGACGATGCGCAGCGCTGTCACGCCGGGGATCGCACCCGCGCCGCGATAGACCTGCGACCACGCGCTTCCTGCTGTGCTGTCGCATTTGATGGTGCGCATGCCGATGGTCGAATCCGTGATCGGCACATCGGTGCGATCTGCGCACAGCTGCTCAGGGGCATACATCTGGCCACTGAACGTGCCGATGGGAAAGCCGTTGGCCACCGGCGGCACGCCGTAGCCGGTGACGCCGGTCGCGGGCGGCGTCGACGACGTGCCGACGCGACCCGGGTCGGGCGGCGCTGCGGCCGGCAGCGTGTTGATGAGGCCGTCGAGGCTGCCGGGCCACGACGCCGTCACGTACACAATGCCGTTAAACAGCCGGCAGCCCGCGGCCGGAAAGTCGTCTTGGTCGTTAACGTCGACAGTGGCACCACAAAAATAGCTACCGAGCTCACCTGGCCGGCCGTCTTGCAGCGCCTCCAAAAAACGTTCGACGTCGAAATTCATCGGCAACACCCGGCCGTTGGGTGCGGCGGCGAGGTTGTTGTCGTTAAAGCCGTAGCGCGTGGCGTCCATCAGTGCGCCCGTGGGGTTTGGGCACAACACGTTGGCGGCCATCGGCGGCACCGCTGCAGCGACGAGGGTCCAGTAGTGAAAACGTTTCGAGATGGAGGTGATGTTGCCGCACGGCGCGTTTGGTGTCAGCGGCGTTTGGCTGGCACTGCGCGGTGTCGCTTTGCCGGGCGCGCCGGGGATGAGCTCGTCGGTGCCACCGACGTACTTCAGCAAGCCATACGACACGATGCCGGTGTTGCGGCTGCCGTCGCGGTTGGTGGCGTTCA
>JAYTVG010000499.1:0-5049 GCA_043744135.1 Deltaproteobacteria bacterium
GTCGTGCACGAAGGCAGCATCGTGGTGTTGGGCAAAGGCATCATCTTGCGCTCCAAAGACGGCGTGCACTTCACGAAGCACGTAGACAAAGCGCGCAGCTTTTGGTCCGGCGCGGTGCACGAAGGTCACCTTTACATCGGCGGGCCCAGTGGACTGTTTCGCGTTGGCGTCGCTCGCGCGAAGCGGCCGGCAAGCAGCAAGAAAAAGCTACCCGTGCGCAAAAAGAAAGCGACGCCGCAAAAAACCGTCCGCGCCGTCACCACCAGCACAACACGCAAGCGCTAGCCTCGGCAGCATCAACGCGCGCTCATCCAACCCGTCACCGAGAGGCGCTCCCGCATCACCGGTAGCACCTCGTGGCGCATGGTGCGGCTTTGAAAAATCACGAGGCGATCGAACAGCGGCTCGATGTCGGTGGGCACCGCACCGTGCATCCGAAGGCAGCCACCATCAGCGGCACACCAACCCTCGTTCAAATAGTAGCTGAAGCTGATGACGCGGCTGGCGTCGCCGGCGAAGGCGTCGAGGTGCGCTTGATAGTGCGCGCCCGGTGGGTAGCACGCGGCGTGACACTCGGTCTTTGCCAGCGCTAAAAAGCAGCTGCGGTTGAGCTGCGTGCGCAACGCGCCAAGTTGCGCGACCAAGTGTTCGACCCCGGCTCCACGCGGGACACTCGGACCTTCGCCACCTTCGTCAGCGACATCGAGTGCACCGAGCCAGCAGATGTCGTCGCCACGCACGCGCGCATCGAGGTGGCGTGCGGCAGCTCGCCCGACGCCGGCTTTGGCGAAAAAGCCGCCGCTGCGCAGTGCTCGCAGCTCGTCGCGCACCAGCACACCGCGCGCTGCGCCGAGCCACCCGTCGACGACCAAAAAGCCGCGTTGTGCGAGTTGGTCGGCGTCGCGCTCGTCGTGACATGGAGTTTCGGCCAAACACACCCCGATCGCGTCAACAACTGCGCAGGCCACGACGCTGACACGTTAGGGATTTCACCGCGAACACAACGATCGCTGTCGCTGCTGCAAAAGCCGCGCAATCGTTCTCGACGGCGCCGCCCGCGGTTGGTAGGCCCAGCGCATGGAGACCTCCCGCTTCGGCGTCAACGCGAGTTACATCGAATCCCTGCGCGCCCAGTGGCTCGCCGACCCCTCAAGCGTCGCGGAAGAGTGGCGCGATTTCTTCCACGCCGACTCGCAAACCATCCCGTCGTCCGACACAGCGTCGTCCGACACAGCGTCGTCAGACACAGCGTCGTCAGACACAGCGTCGTCAGACACAGCCTCGTTAAACCCAGCGTCGTCAGACACAGCCTCGTTAAACCCAGCCGCGCAAGCTTTGGCGGACGCGACGCCCTCTGTCACGCGCGCGCCCGCCACCGCGTCGTTTCGCGTCGATGCGCACAGCAGCGCTGAGCCGCTGCGCGGTATCGCAGCAAAGATCGTCGCCAACATGACGGCTTCGCTGGACATGCCGACAGCGATGTCCACGCGGGTGCTGCCCGTCAAGGTGTTGGAAGAAAATCGCCAGGTCATCAACAGCTACCTCAAAGACGATGCGCGCCCACGCGCGAGCTTCACGCACATCATTGCGTACGCACTCGTCAAGGCGGTGCAGGCGACGCCCGCCATCAACAACGGTTTTGGTACCGACGCCGAGGGTGTGCCGCACAAACTTGTGCGCAGCGACGTGAACTTGGGATTGGCGGTGGACCTTCCTGCGCGCGGCGGCGGTCGCATGCTCGTGGTGCCGAGCGTAAAGGCGGCGCAGGGGCTCGACTTCCGCGGCTTTTGCGATGCGTATAACGCGCTCATCGACAAGGCGCGCGCCAACAAGCTAACGGCAGCGGACTTCGACGGCACCACCATCACACTCACGAACCCGGGTGGCATCGGCACCGTCGCTTCAGCGCCGCGCTTGATGCAGGGCCAAGGTTGCATCGTCGCCACCGGCGCCATCGGCCACCCTGCCGAATACGAAGCGATGGCACCCGAAACGCTGCGCGCGCTCGGCGTTGGCAAGGTCATGACGGTGACGTCCACCTACGACCACCGCGTAATTCAAGGTGCTGAGTCGGGTGCATTTTTGGCGCGCTTGCATGAGCTGCTCGCAGGCGACCACGGCTTTTATGACGAGGTGTTTCGCTCGCTCGGCATTCCGCACCACCCCTACCGCCTCAAGCGCGATCGCGCGGTGCAGGGTGGGCTGCTGGGTGGCGGCTTTTCCGACACTGAAAAAGCCATGCGCGTCAGCCAGCTCATCCATGCATTTCGCGTGCGTGGGCACATCTTGGCGCACACCGATCCGCTCGATCTCAAACCGCGCGAGCATGAGGATCTTTCGCTTGACGCAAACGGCCTTACGATTTGGGATCTCGATCGCGAATTTTTGACCCTGGGCGTGCACGACAAGCCCATCGCCCCGCTGCGCGACATTCTCGACCGCCTGCGCGAGACCTATTGTCGTCACATTGGCATTGAGTTCATGCACATCCCCGACGTCGAATCGCGTCGGTGGCTGCAGCAACGCGTCGAGCGCGTCGCTGAGCCCGTGCACATTGACGACAAGCGGCAGATTTTAGACAAGCTGTGCGAGGCGCAAGCGTTCGAGCGCTTCTTGCACAAACGCTACATCGGGCAAAAACGCTTTAGCGTAGAGGGTGCCGAGAGCGTCATCGCGATGCTCGCGGAATGCCTGGACAGTATCGCGGCCTTCGGCGCCACCGACGTGCTGCTCGGCATGGCGCACCGCGGTCGGCTCAATGTGCTGGCAAACGTGCTGCGCAAACCGCTCGAAGCCATCTTCGCCGAGTTTGAAGATCTCGATCCTAAAAGCGTGCAGGGCAGTGGCGACGTCAAATACCACCTTGGCGCCAAGGGCATGCACCACTACAAAGGGGACACGCTCGAGGTCACAACCAGCAAGGACCCGCGCGATCTGTACGGCATCAAGCGCACCGGTCGTGAGGAGGAGCGCGCGCTGCGCATCGAACTCGCGTGCAACCCAAGCCACCTCGAGGCCGTCGATCCCGTCGTCATGGGCATCGCCCGCGCGAAGCAAGACATGATGGGCGACCGCTTGCGTAAAAAAGTCGTGCCGGTGTTGATCCACGGCGACGCAGCGTTCGCTGGGCAGGGTGTGGTGTATGAGACGCTGCAGATGTCGGGCCTCAACGGCTATCGCGTCGGCGGGACCATCCACATCATCATCAACAACCAAATCGGCTACACCACGGGACCCGAGCGCGCGCGCACGTCCATGAACTGCAGCGATGTCGCGCGTGCAGTGCAAGCGCCGATCTTTCGCGTCAACGGCGACGACCCAGAAGCGTGCATCCGCGTCGTACGCATGGCGGTGGAGTTCCGCATGCGCTTCGCACGCGACGTCGTCATCGATATGGTGTGCTACCGCCGCTGGGGCCACAACGAAGGCGATGAGCCGAGCTTCACGCAGCCGGTGTTGTACGGCGCCATCGAAAAACATCAGACCACGCAAGCGCGCTACGCGGCATTGTTGATGCGCCGCGGCGACCTCACAATGAACGACGTCGCCGGTATCGAAAAAAGCGTGGACGACCGGCTTGAGCGCGCGTTTGGCGCTATCAAGGAAAAAGGCCGCGACGCCATCCCGGACCCGTACGCGACGCAGCGCGTGCCGGTGATCGTCGAGGCGCTCGACGATGAGGGAAACCCCTCGACAACCGTGTCCGCTGACGTGCTCAAAAAAATCACCGAGCGCATCACCTACGACCCCGACGTCATCGCGCTGCACCCGCGCGTCAAGACGCAGATCCTTGATCGACGTCGTCAGATGGTGATGGCGAGCGGTCAACCCGGCACACCGCGCATCGACTTCGGCATGGCGGAGATTTTGGCGTTCGGCTCGTTGTTGCTCGAAGGCGTGCCGGTGCGCATGTCGGGCCAAGACGTGGGGCGCGGCACGTTCGCGCACCGCCACGCCGTGCATTACGACACCACCGACGGCCGCGCGTATATCCCGCTCAACCACTTGCACAAGTCGCGCGACGAGGGTGAAGAGGAGTGGTCGCCCAGCCGCTTTCGCATCTATGACTCGCTGCTTAGTGAAGAGGCAGTGCTCGGCTTCGAGTACGGGTACTCGTCATGCCACGACGACAGCTTGGTGTTGTGGGAGGCGCAGTTCGGCGATTTTTGGAACGGTGCGCAAGTGCAGGTTGACCAGTTCATCGCTGCGGGCGAGGCCAAGTGGCAGCAAAAAAGCCGCGTGGTGATGATGTTGCCGCACGGCTACGACGGGCAGGGGCCCGAACACTCAAGCGCGCGCATCGAGCGGTTTTTGCAGTTGTGCGCGGAGGACAATCTGCGCGTGTGCATCGCGACGACAGCGTCGCAACACTTCCATCTGTTGCGTCGTCAAGCCAAGCAAGACAAAAAGCCGCTCATCATGTTCACGCACAAGTCGCTGTTGCGCGCCGACGACGCAGGCGCGTTGCTCGACGACCTCGCCAACGGTGCGTTTGAAACCGTGCTCGACGATCCCACGCCGCCCGCCGACACCGAGCGCATCGTGCTGTGCAGCGGCAAGGTGTTTTGGGACATCCACCGTGCGCGCGCCACGTCACCGGCGCCAGGGGTGCGCTTGGTGCGCGTCGAGCAGCTGTACCCGTTTCCGGTCGCGCGCGTCGAGGCGATCCTCAACGCGCACCCCAACGCTGAAGTGATGTGGGTGCAAGAGGAGCCGCGCAACATGGGCGCGTGGCAATTTATTGCGGAGCGCTTTTTGGAACTCGGTCGCAAGCTGCGGTTTGTGGGGCGCAAGGCGTCAGCGAGTCCCGCGACCGGCTCGCACAAGCGCCACGTTGAAGAGCAGCGCGCCATCGTCACGCAAGCGCTCACGGTGCTGCGCTGACGGCGCTGCGCGTGCGAGCGAAGCTGCCGCAAGCCGCGGCGCATCAGACCTGACACCCCCAAAGCAACGAGCGGCAACCGCGCGCGTTGCGCCGAGCTGGCCCGGGCTTGACGCACAATGTCAACAGCGTCGACGCAGGCACGAAAAACGTCTCGGCACCGGTGA
>JAYTVG010000500.1:0-1590 GCA_043744135.1 Deltaproteobacteria bacterium
CGCGACTACCACACACGCGCGCCTCCGCTGTTCGATCTGATTGCGCGGGCGCCGGCTCTGCTAGCGCGTCCGCAGCTGGTCAACGGCGTCGTGTCTTCGTTTGCCGTGGTGCGCGACGGCGCCGTGGTGCAGCCCGGCGTGATGTTGGCGCTCAGCGTCGACGCCGAAGGAAGCATTCGCTTGCTCGCGGATGCGGCGCGCGTGCGCTTGGCCGACGCGCAACAATTCGGCGAACGGCTACAGCACGTGGCGTCGATGGTTGTTGCGACCGCCCAAAGCGGCAAGCTGCCCGCGATTGAAGCGGTCACGCCCGAAGAGCGCCACACCATGACCTCGACGTGGAACGCCACCGATGCGCCGTTTTTAGCGGAGCGCATCCACGATGCGTTCGAGCGCCAAGTAAGCGCCCAGCCCAACGCCATTGCGTTGGTGTTTGAGGGCACGCAGTTGACGTTTCGCGAACTCGACCAGCGCGCCTGCCGCATCGCACGCGCGTTGGTGCTGCGCGGTGCAGCACCCGGTAAGTTTGTGGCGTTTTGCCTGCCGCGCAGCTTGGACATGGTGGCGACCATGATCGCCATCGCAAAGACTGGCGCTGCGTATCTGCCGATCGACGCGCAATATCCGCGCGAGCGGGCGGCGTTCATGATGAGCAATGCCGAGGCGTTGTTGGCGGTGACGTCGGCGGAGTATGTCGAGCGCTTTGCGGGTTTCCCGCTCGTGTTGATCGACAGCCTGGCAGCGAACGACATCAGCAGCGAGGTTCACTGTCCAGCGACCACCGACGACGTTTGCTACGTCATTTACACATCGGGCAGCACCGGCCAACCCAAGGGTGTGGTGCTCACGCATCGCGCGGTGGTGAACACGCTGCAGTGGGTCAACGCTACGTTTCACGTCACCTCACGTGATCGATTGTTTTTTGTGACGTCACCAGGCTTTGACCTTTCCGTCTACGACGTCTTTGGCGCGCTTGGGGCGGGCGCGAGTGTCGAGATCGCCTCAAGCGAACGCTTGGCGGAACCCACGCTGACGGCGCGCAAGTTGGTGGAGCGCGGCATCACGATTTGGGATTCGGCGCCCCCTGCACTCGCGCGCCTCATGCCGTTTTTGCCGAAGGCCGCGCCGGACACATCGCTGCGCTTGGTAATGCTGTCGGGCGATTGGGTGCCGCTCAAACTGCCCGACGCGCTCAAGCAAGTGTTCCCCAACGTCGCTGTCAAGAGTTTGGGTGGCGCGACTGAGGCGGCGATTTGGTCCAACTGGCATGACGTGGTCGACGTGCCTGCGCACTTCACGTCCATCCCTTACGGTCGGCCGATCCAAAACGCGCGCTACTACGTGCTCGACAATCGACATCGACCGCTGCCTGTCGGCGCACCGGGCGCGCTGTACATCGGTGGGACCTGCCTGGCGCAGGGCTATTTAAAAAGCGCCGCCCTCACCGCCGAACGCTTCATCGCAGATCCGTTTGTTGCGGGTGCACGCATCTACAACACGGGAGACGTCGCGCGTTTTTGGGCCGATGGCACTTTAGAATTTCTCGGGCGCGCGGATTTTCAAGTGAAGGTGCGCGGCTTTCGCGTCGAG
>JAYTVG010000501.1:0-1589 GCA_043744135.1 Deltaproteobacteria bacterium
CCTCACTCGCCGCGTCGACCATGGGGGATGCGGCCGCGCGCATCGGCGGAGGCGGCGGCAATCCCGGCGGCGGCGGCGGCAGCCCAAGCGGCGCAGGCGCGCTCAACACCGGCCCTGGTGGGGGCGCGGGCGGCGGCGCGAGATCGTCAAACAGATGCGCGAGACCGCGATTTTCACTCGATTGCGTGGCGGACGCGAGCGGCGCGGCCAAAACCGGTGGCACCGGTGGTTCTTTGGCGATGGCACTCGCGACCGTGCCGACCAGTGCTTCAACCCCTAATCGCGGAGCCGCCAGCGGCGTTTGCGCGCGTGGCAGCGGTGCGAACGGATTGTGCGCCGCCGGTGTCGGTGCGCGTACGGCCGGTGCGGGGGCGCGACCGCTGCCGGGCCACTCATAACCGCACGCAAAACAGCTGCGCCCGTCCGCCACACGACCGCATTGAGGACACCGCGCCAACGCCATGACGCGATCATAGCCAAGGTCCGCCCCAATGCGCATAAAACGACCGCGTTTTTGCGCGCGCCGACGTAAATATTGTGCGCACTAATGCAGCGGGTGCGTGAAAGCACGTGCCTTGGCCAAGGTCTCGTCCCATTCGGCTGCGGGATCGCTGTCAAACACGATGCCGCCGCCGACGTGCACACTGCCGGCAGCGTCGTTTGGCCGTACCCACGTGCGGATCAGCAAGCTCGTGCGCACGTCGGCGCCGTCGACGACGCCAAACACGCCCGTGTACAAGCCGCGCGGGCCGGCTTCCAGGCGGGCGATGGTTTCAATCGCGCTTGATTTCGGTGCGCCCGTGATGCTGCCGCCGGGCGCACACGCCCTCAACACGGCCAGCAGGTCGACGTCCGCACGCAACGTCGCCGTCACGGTGCTTTGCATGTGGTGGACGTGTTTGAGGGTGATGACCTCCATCAGCCGCTGCACGCTCACCCCCGCCGCCTGCGCGACGCGACCAAGGTCGTTGCGCAACAAGTCGACGATCATCACGTGCTCGGCGCGATCCTTTTCGGCGGCGCACAGCTCGGCAACCATGGCGTTGTCGGCGTCCGCATCGATGCCGCGGGGGCGCGTGCCTTTGATGGGGAAGCTGCGCGCCGTGCGGGTGGTGAGGTCGATCTCGACAAAACGCTCCGGCGACAACGACACCACCGATCCAAACCCCGGCACCTCGACAAACACGGCGCAGGCGGGGGCGTCGCGCGCCGTTGCGCTCAAAAAGAACCCCAGCGCCTGCGCGTGGCTGGCGGGCTCGATGCGCAGCGCGTGCGCGAGGTTCACTTGATAAATGACGCCGTCGCACAGCAGCTTGAGCGCATGACGGATGCGCTTGAGGTGGGCGCTGCGATCCCCCGCCGACGGCCGTGCGCACGTCGGTGCGCCGGGCGTTGGTGGTGCTGACGGCCAGCCGCGCGGTTGCAAGCGCCACGCCGCGGCAAACGGCGTCACGGCCGCATCGCCACCGCCAGCGATCGCATCGCGCGCATCGACGGACTGGCCGACTAAGGCGTCGTAGCTCAACAAAAACGCCACCGGGCCGTCTTGCCCGGCGCCAGCGCGCAGGACCTCCCCCACGTCGATGGGG
>JAYTVG010000502.1:0-1587 GCA_043744135.1 Deltaproteobacteria bacterium
GCGACCGCGTGCTCGAAGAGGTGACCCGCCGCTATTACGAGCGCCGTCGCTTGCAGGTGGATTTGGATCTGACGCCCCCGACAGACCTTGGCGATCGCGTGCGCAAAGAGCTGCGCTTGCAAGAGCTGACGGCGGACATGGACGCGTACACGGGCGGTTGGTTTTCACAAAAGCTCGTCGCAGCCGGGCGTCCACCGTATTGATCTGGCACGCTGAAGTGTCGTCCATCGTCGTGATCTGAGGTCTCCATGCGCTCGATATGTTGTTTCGATTTTTTGCGTCTGTCCTGCGCAGCATGCGTCGCTGCGGTTGTGGGAGCTTGCACGCCGCCGCCGCCGCTCGATCCGCCACCGCGCGTGCTCGGCGTCGAGCCATCGTCGCCTGTGGTGCCGGTGACGACGACGTTTCGCGTGACGTTTTCAGACACGCTCAACAAAAAAACCGTCAGCGCCGACCCCACCACCGACAACTTCTCGGTGGCCTTGGTGCGCACGGCGGCCGTCACGGAAGCGTTTGTCAGCGACCTCAACAACCCGCCGCTGTCGGACAGCCGCATCGCTGACATCGTGCCGTTTGAGCTCAGCTACGACGCGCACGACAACCTGAGTGCCAGCATCCTCGTCATCGCGCCGCAGCTGCCGCTAGCGCCAAACGTCGCGTACTCGCTGCTGATCGCAAGCGAGGTGCGCGACCCTGCGGGCAATCCGCTCGTCGACGGGGCCGGACGCAAGGCGGCATTTCGCTACGATTTCACAACCGATCCTGGGCAGCCGCAAGTGCTCAGTACCGACGCTGTGTCGGCCGGCTCGCCGTTGGTGGTGCCCAATCGCCGCCGCATCAACGTGACGTTTAACCAACCGGTCGTGGGCGTCTCCGCAGATTCGCTGTACCTCGACGGCACGCCCGCGCCGGTCATCGAAGCCGTCACGGTGGACGAAACCCGCACCGCGGCGCAGATTGTGCTGGCGCCGGCCGTCGGCGGTGCCTGCGAAACCCTCGGCGCAGCGACGTCGTACACGCTGGTAGCAACTTCAGCAATCAGCGGCGACAACGGCCAAGCGCTGGCGGACTACAGCGCAGCGTTTGACACCGGCGCCGCCTGTGACCTCACCGCAAACACCGTCGTGAGCGCCACGAGCATCACGGGTGAAGACGCCGCCACCGTGCGCTTTGAGACCAGCAAAGCCGCCACCACGCAGTTGCGTTTCGGCGCCGTCGATGGCGCGCTTGACTGTTTGGGCGCACCATGTCCGATCGTGGGCGCGTCGGCGCGCTCGCCGGTCGCAGGTGCGGTGCCGCCCCGCTTCGCACACAGCGTGAGCCTCGCGGGCCTAAGCGTGGGGATCACGTACGCGTACGTCGTGTCCGCCGAGGACGATGTCGGCCAAGTCGCCACGCGCAGCGGCACGTTTGTCACCGCGCCGTTGCCGAAGGTCGGCATCAACGAGGTGATGGCGAACCCGCCAAATGGCGCCCCCGAACCGCGCGACGAATATCTCGAGCTCGTCAACTTTGGTGACGTCGATGTTGCGCTCGCTGGCTACGCGCTGCAGGTCAACGGTGGCGACGCGCAAGGCGGCGACACGT
>JAYTVG010000503.1:0-1586 GCA_043744135.1 Deltaproteobacteria bacterium
CCCCGAAAAAGGCAGCGTGAACGCCGCCGTCATGCGGGCGCACGCCGATCGCATCTTGACGTTGCCGATGGTGGCGGGCCGGTCGCTGAACCTCGCACAGGTCGCTGCGGTGACGGTGTTTGAAGCGATGCGCCAACAGCGTTAGCGAGCGCCCGCTGGCAGCGACGCGTGAATCAGCCGCACGCGTCGGCCGAGGTTCTCATCGTTTTTGGCGTCGAGGGTCTCGCCGCACTGAAACAACATGAAAAACGTCAGTTCGTTGAGCGCTTCGGTGAGTAACGCTGACGGCTCGCGGCCTAAGCCATGTTGAGCCGCGAGATTCATCACCAAGGTAGGTTCATGAAGCGCGCCGTTGTCATCGATGGGCACGCCACGAAACAGATCGCAGTACAGGCCGTTTCTGTCAGCGAGGAATTTACGCACGCCATCTAAAAACGAGTGCAGTTGCCCGTGACGGTGAATCTCGTCGCGGATCTCTCGAAAGGCCAAGTTGTAAAGGTACACGCGCTGTTTGTTGTCTTCGCTGACCTGCACGGGCGCGACCGGTTCAAGCTCGCGTGCGACCTCGACGAGACCCATTTTGAGCAGTTGGTAACACAGACGCGTGGTGTCGAATTCGTTGATGGCGAGGCGGCGCGCCATGTCTGCCACCGACGCGCCGGTGCCGAGTTCCTGCAGCGCGCGTGTCTCGTCGTCACCGAGGTCCGGCTTGGGGGCCTTTTGAGTGCGCCGCAACCGCGTGTCCGCGCTTGGCACGCGCTCGCGAAACACGCTCATCTCGTCTGCGCGCCGCACCGACTCCATCAACAGTCCTTGAATATTAAGCGGCGGTGTCGACGGAAAGGTGTGCTCCGCGGCGATGCGAAACAGCACGAAGCTGCCCTGTACCCACTGCGTGACTTCTGCGAACAGCTCGGTGATTTGCTCTTGGATGCAGCCCCATAGTTCGTGGGGCTCAAGCAGTTTTTGTTGCACCAACACTTGACCGATGCGCGCGCCAGTTTTCTGCGCTGCGATGTTGGCGGCGTCGAGATCGCGCTCCGTGACGCGGCCGAGTCGCAACAAAAACGCGCCGAGCCGATCGCGCGCTTGGTTTGAGCCGACGCTCGCGACGTCGCCGTTTTTAAGCAAAATCACGCGCTCGAGGTCACCGGATTTGACGACGAGGCGGCCGGTCTCGCGGTTTTGACCAAGCAAGTTCATCAAGCCCAAAAGAGGCATGGTCGCGATGTCTCCTGCGAGCGACAAGGCCTCGCCAGGCAACGGCCCCGTGCCGGTTCCCTCGTCGAGCACAAGCACCAGCAAAGCGTCGGCGCGGTGGACGCGGTAGCTGCCGGGGAAGGCCTTGAGTAAGTCACGCGCCGCGTCTTCGACGCGCACCACTGCTCCACCGCGATCCACCATCAGCTTTGGGGCTTCGACTAACGCCATGGGCAATCGTGCGCCGTGGGGGCGGCTCATGACAAGTGCTCAGGCCGTTTGCGTCGCCAAAAACGCCCGGATGACCGGCGTGATGCGCGCGATGGGATCGCCGAGCGTCGCGACAAACGGCGCGCCAGTGACGCGCTCGGTGAGCTGCGCGTAGT
>JAYTVG010000504.1:0-1585 GCA_043744135.1 Deltaproteobacteria bacterium
CGACGCCTCACGCCCGGTGCTGCAACAGCGCCGCCACCGCACCGCGCGCAGACTGCTGCGTGTAGCCGCGCGCGAGCATGTTGCGTTCAAACACCGCGATCTGCTCACGCTCTTTGCTGTCGAGGTCTTTGGCGTCGCCGTCGATACTGCGCAAGAAATTCCGCTCCAGGCGCTCGACGACGTGGGCGCGTTGGTTGAAAAAGTCCTCGTCCAACCGCTTGATGTACGCGCCAAACAGCATGCCGTAGTCGATGGCGTCGTCGGGCCTCTCCAAGCGGTACGCGCCGATCTGCGAGATCACGGAGCGGCGAAAATCCTCACCGCTTTCGCCTGCCGACAGCAGCACATCTTCGGTGCGCCTGAGCAAGTCAGCATCGGGATCGGTGAGTTTGCCGGTCACGCTATCAAGCACTTTTTCACGCTTGGTCCACGACGACACATGGCGCACGTAGCGTTCAAACTGCTCCGCGTGTGAGCCGCTGCGGATGAGGCCCATCGCCTCGCGCACCTCGTGGTCCAGGTCGGCGAGATACAACGCCTCGACGATGGTGACGAACTGGTCGGCATCGCGGTAGCCGCGGGCGGGCTCGCGACGCAACCACTCGTAGCTCGAGCGCTCGCGTACCAGCTCCTTGAGCTTGTCGATGACGGCAACGGGCGCGAGGTGGTCAAAGCGCGTGTCCTGTGCGGCGTTGAGCAGCACCGCGCGGATCTCGCGCGCCGAGGCACCAAAGCGACCTTCGTATTCGTCGCGCGCCGCGTGTTCTTCGTACAAAAGGTGCGCCGACTGGCGTAGCTCCTTGCGCTCCTTTTGCGTGAAGCGTTCGGGCACCGTGCCGTCATCGTACAAGTGCATCTTTTCGACCGGCGACAGCTCGCTGACGAGCTTGCGTTTTTCGTCGGGGTAGGCGTTTGGATCGGGTGGCTCCAGGCGCGACAACACCGCGTAGCGCGCCGCGATCTGCAGGGTGTGCGGCGCGATGTGCACGCCCGTCAGCGCGCGCGGGATCTGATCTTGGTAAATCTTGATCTCATCGCTGACGCGCAACAGGTACGGCGCGGTGACGAGCTCGAAGCGCCCCTTGAAACTCGGCCAGTCCGGGTGCCCCTTAAACGCGTCGAGGTGCAGCTCGTTGGACGACGCTACCATCACCATATCGAGCGCCAGGCTGACGTGATCCAAGCTCGCGGTCGCTTGCTCGGTCGCCACCAACAGGTACTTCCACGCGTCGAGGGGACGCTTCAGGAGGTCGTTAAACTCGACGACACCGCGGTTGGCGTCGCTGAGCGCCCCACCTGCTTCAAACAGCGATAGGTGCTGCAGCGCCACCGGCAAGCTCGACAGGCTGCGGTCCGCGGTGACTTGGCGGCTGTACGCGTCGACGCTCATCTGCGGCTCGACCGCGACCACCCCGGATCGGTAGCGGCGTGACAGGTAAAAGCGCTCCACTTGCACATGTCGCAACACCTCACGCACGTCGCCGTGGTAGTGGCTGAGCAGGGCATCGAACACGCGCTTGTTTTTGAGGTTGAGGTCGCCACTTTTGAGCACGTCGGCGATGGTCTGCTCGGGCGCGAGCTGGTC
>JAYTVG010000505.1:0-5028 GCA_043744135.1 Deltaproteobacteria bacterium
CCGTCGTCGTCGCTGTCGGCGTCGTTGGGGTTGGTGCCGAGTTCAGCCTCGGCGCCGTCTGGGAGCCCGTCGCCGTCACTGTCGACGAGGGCTGCATCGTCTGCGCCATTGCCGAGGGTCGGGTTGCCCTCGCCAACATCAAACACGCCGTTGTGGTTGAAGTCCTCGGCGCCGTCGTTTACGCCACCGTCGTCAGTGTCTGGCTCGAGCGACGACGTCAGCGTGGTGCCGCCGTCGCCGTCCGCGATGCAGTTGTTGGCGGCAGCGGCGGTGTCGGCTTGCGTGCAGTCGAGGCCGCGCTCGGTGCCGTCAAACAGACCGTCGTTGTCGCTGTCGGGGTCGAGTGCATTGATGCGTCCGTCGCCGTCGGTGTCGTTGGCCGGGTTGAACTCTTGGCCATCAATGACGCCATCGTCGTCGCTGTCGGCATCGTCGGGATCGGTGCCCAAAATGAGCTCGGCCGCATCGGGGATGCCGTCGCCATCTGAGTCGACGAGGTCTTGATCGTCGTCAGGGTCGTTGGGGTTGCCCTCGCCCGCGTCGAGACGGCCGTTGCGATTGCTGTCTTCAAAGCCGTCTTTCACGCTGCCACGGTCGGTGTCGGGATTTAAAGCACCCGTGTGCGACGCGGGGTCCGCATCCACCACGCAGTTGTGGGCGTTTGGGTTCGTGAACACGTCGCCGCACGCTAAGCCGCGCTCGGTGCCGTCAAATAGGCCGTCGTTGTCGCTATCGGGATCGAGCGCATTGATGAGGCCGTCGCCATCGGTGTCGGTCCCCGCGTTTGGCTCGTCGCCGTCGATCACGCCGTCGTCGTCGGTGTCGGCGTCATCAGGGTTGGTGCCAAGCAGCAGTTCTGCCGCATCCGGCAAGCCGTCACCATCGCTGTCGAGCAAGCCCGCATCGTCGGCGCCGTTGCCGAGCGTTGGGTTTCCTTCGCCGAGCTCGACGACACCGTCGTGGTTGAAGTCCTCGGCGCCGTCCTTTTTGCCACCGTCGTCGGTGTCGGGGTCCAGCGGTGAAGTGTGCGTGGCACCGGCGTCTACATCGGCGATGCACAGGCCGAGCGTGAGGTCGGTATCGACCAAGCCACATCCCAAGCCGAGCTCGGTGCCGTCAAACAAACCGTCGTCATCGCTGTCGGGGTCGAGCGCATTTTTCAAGCCGTCGCCGTCGGTGTCGGCGGCGGGGTTTGCTTCGTTGCCGTCGATGACACCATCGTCGTCGCTGTCGGCGTCGTCAGGGTCAGTGCCGAGTGCGACCTCTGCTGCATCAGGGATGCCGTCGCCATCGGTGTCAACCAGCGTGTCGTCGTCGTCGGCGTTACGCGGATCGCCTTCGCCAACGTCGACGGAGCCGTCACGGTTGATGTCCTCGAAGCCATCTTTGATGCCGCCGCCGTCGGTGTCGGGATTGAGGACGCCCGTGGTGGTGTCGGGGTCGGTGTCTTCAACGCAGCTGCGCGCGCTCGCAGCGGTGTCGGGATTGTCACACGCAAAGCCCTGCTCCGTGCCGTCAAACAGCCCGTCGTTGTCGCTGTCGGGGTCGAGGGCATTGATGAGTCCGTCGCCGTCTGAGTCGATGCCGGCGTTTGCTTCTTGGCCGTCGAGCGAGCCGTCGTCGTCGCTGTCGGCGTCGTTTGGGTCCGTCCCAAGCGCGGACTCCAGCTGATCGGGTAAGCCATCGCCATCGAGATCTGGGAGCGTGGCGTCGTCGCCACCGTTGCCTGCGGTGGGGTCACCCTCGGTTTCGCCTTCGCCGGGACCAATCGCGTCAAATTTGCCATCGTGGGTGAAGTCCTCGGCACCATCGCGCTTGCCGCCGTCGTCGGTGTCGGGGTCCAGTGGCGAGGTGCGCGTGTTCGGGTCCGCGTCCGCGATGCACGCGCCGGCGTTCGCGTCGGTGTCGGCGTTGCCGCAGCCGAGGCCAAGCTCGGTGCCGTCAAACAAAAGGTCATTGTCGCTGTCGGGGTCGAGTGCATTTTTCAAGCCGTCGCCGTCGGTGTCGGCGGCGGGGTTTGCTTCGTTGCCGTCGATGACACCATCGTCGTCGCTGTCGGCATCGCTAGGGTCAGTGCCGAGTGCGACCTCTGCTGCATCAGGGATGCCGTCGCCATCGGTGTCAACCAGCGTGTCGTCGTCGGCGGCGTTGCGCGGATCGCCTTCGCCAACGTCGACGGAGCCGTCGCGGTTGTTGTCCTCGAAGCCGTCTTTGATGCCGCCGCCGTCGGTGTCGGGATTGAGGACGCCCGTGGTGGTGTCTGAGTCGGCGTCTGTAACGCAGTTGCGTGCGTCTGTGTCGGGGTCGGCGCACTGTAGGCCGAGTTCAGTGCCGTCAAACAGCCCGTCATTGTCGCTGTCGGGATCGAGCGCGTTTATGAGACCGTCGCCATCGGAGTCGTCCGAAGGGTTTGGCTCTTGACCATCGATGACGCCGTCGTCGTCGCTGTCAGCGTCGTTTGGGTCCGTGCCGATGGCGAGCTCTGCGGCGTCGGGGAGGCCGTCTTGGTCGCTGTCCACTAGGCCAACGTCGTCGGCTGCGTGTCCCGCCGTCGGATCGCCTTCGCCTGCGTCGAAGCGCCCGTTGTGGTTGAAATCCTCTGCGCCATCGAACTTGCCGCCGTTGTCGGTGTCGGCGTCGAGCGGGTCGGTGGTTGTGGCGGCATCAGCATCGACGATGCAGTTGGCGGCCGCAGCGTTGGTCGCTGCGTTGCCGCATCCAAGGCCGAGCTCCGTGCCGTCAAACAGGCCATCGTTGTCGCTGTCGGGATCGAGCGCGTTTTTGAGGCCGTCGCCGTCGCTGTCGACGCCGGGTTGCGCTTCAGCACCGTCTAACACGCCGTCGTCGTCGCTGTCGGCGTCATTTGGGTTCGTGCCGATGGCGATCTCGTCACCGTCGTTGAGTCCATCGCCGTCGCTGTCCGAGTTGCACGCGGGCGAGCTCGGATTTGGGTCGCAGGGGTCAAGCGGATCCGATTCGCCGCCTTGCACTGAGCCGTTGCGGTTGCTGTCTTCCACACCGTCGTTGACACCGTCATTGTCGGTGTCGACGTCGAGCGGGTTGGTCTCGCCGGATTCAAACACGCCGTTTTGATTGGCATCCTCCACGCCGTCTAAGATCAGGTCGTCGTCAGAGTCGGTGTCGACGGCGCTGGTTTCGCCGGCGCTTTGCAGGCCGTCCTTGTTCGCATCTTCCACACCGTCGAGGATGTTGTCGTTGTCGGTGTCGGTGTCGTTGGGATCGCTTTCGTTGCTGTCGTGTTGGCCGTCTTTATCGGCGTCTTCCACGCCATCCACGATGCCGTCGTTGTCGCTGTCTGTGTCGCGCGGATCGGTGGCATTTTGTCCGCGCACCTCAATGAAGTCGTTGAGGCCATCGTTGTCGGTGTCGGTGTCGTTTGGATCAGTGCCGATTTCGCAACTCTCCTCAATGTCGGTGAGGCCATCGCCGTCGAGGTCGTCGCCGGCGTCGACCACAGTGACGGTGGCAATGACCGGGGTGGAGGCGCGCACAAACGTGAAGGTGTCGAGGAGTTGGTTGAAGCCGGCTTTGCCATCAGCGACGAAGTTCCCCCACGCGCGGGCGTTCACGTTGGGTACTGCAACGGGACCGGCGGAGCTGATGCCTGCCGGCCCGGAGGTTTCAAGCGAGTGCTGCCCGTTTTGCATCAGCACGTCTGCGGCTTGCACGAGCGCGTCATCCCAAAACATGTTGAGGGGCAGCGACGATCCGTCGGTGGCGACTTCGAAAAAACGCATACCGTTGAAAATGGTCTCGACGTCAACGCCGACAAAGTGCAGCTCGCCCGTCACCACACGGACTTGGCACGCGTAGTCGCTGGCGGCGACAAAGCTGCCGCTGGCGGTTGTGCCGTCCCACGTCACGCGGTTAATACCATTGACGGCGACGCCTGAAAAACTGCGGTCGTTTGGGCTCGTGCTGTCAAAAACGTTGTCGCCGTTGAGGTCGCAGGTGATGCGAAAGTTTGCGCCGACGGCGTCCGTCGTGAACACGAAGTCACCGGTGCTGACCCCGGGTGCCAACAGCGAACACCCCTCAATGAGCGCGCTATCGCCTTGAAAGCTGACGGCCGAAACCGTGGGGGTGAGCACGCCGCCCACGCGCACGCTCGGCACCTGAAGGTACAAGGGGAAAACCGGCGTAAACGAGCCTCCCGCGGCAACGCTGCGCCCGGCGTTTGGGCCGTTAACGCCAGTGCTGTTCATGCCGACATTGAAGCTGTTGCCGTTAAGTCCGTCGAAGCGGACGTCGATGACGGCGTCAGTGTTTGGCGCTCCACCAGGTGTCAGCGCGAAGAAGCTGTTGTTGAGCGCGCGCGGCTGATCGCGCCCACCCAGCACAAAGATCCAATTGGTCGACGACAAACGTCCACCCGGGGTGGTTTGGCTTGTGACCGCGATGTTCCAGTCCGCTGTGGTTTGGGTGGTCGAGACCCGCGCCGTATACTGCCCGACCGTAAGCAACGGCAGCGTCGCCGCCCCCGAGGGCAGAGGTGGTAGAGCCACGCCACCGGGCGGGGTCACGGTCAAAGTGCCCTGGCCAGCCCAGCTGATGCCCTCGGTGGGGGCGACGATGTCGACGTGAAAGACGGTGTCGAGGGTGACGCGCCCGTTGGCGCCCAACTGTGACGTGCCCTCAGCGAACGCCGTGGACGACAGCACTGCAGTTGCGATCGCGATCACAAAGGAGCGGGTTGTTTTCATGCGCGCAGTATGCACGTGCGTCTTTTCGATCGCCAACGAATATGCGACGACGACGCGCTGTGCGACCTCGCCCGCGAGCGAGCGCTATGCGAAAACGAGCAGCCAAACGCGCGACCCAAGGTGCCATGACAATTCGCTCGTTAACGGTGCATGCGTGGTCGCGCGTAGTCGGCGAAGTCCTTGGCGAGCGACGGTGCGCAAGCGGTCACGGCGTCTTGTGCGAGCTCGCGCTCCATCGCTTTTGGCAGCGCACCCTCAACACCGGCAGATGCGGTGGCATTTGAGGACACGCGCAAAATTTTGC
>JAYTVG010000506.1:0-5025 GCA_043744135.1 Deltaproteobacteria bacterium
GAATCTTCGACGGTACTTCGCCCGTGCATCGCGGCGTCTTCGTGCTTGAGCAGGTGTTGTGCCAACGCCTGACTCCGCCGCCGCCAGAGTTGATGGTGACGCCACCGCCGCCCGATCCCAACGCCACCACCCGTGAGCGCTGGCGACAGCACTCAGATTCACCAGCGTGCGCGGGCTGTCATACCACCATCGATCCAATCGGCTTTGCGCTTGAGCGCTTTGACGGTTTGGGGCGCTACCGCACCACCGAAAACGGCATCGTGGTCGACGACCAAGGTGGCGTGCCCACCATTGGCGCAGACGACGGATCGATCAGAGGTGGCGCCGAGCTCGCGCGCGCCATCGCCGCTTCGCCTGTTGCGACAGCATGCTTCGCGAAACAGTGGCTGCGCTTTGCGCTCGCGCGCCAAGAGTTGCCGCAAGACGTCGATGGTTTGAGCGCCATCTCGGCGACGTTGGCGACGGGCAGCGTGAAAGACGCGCTCGCAAGCATCGCCACCACGGCGTCATTTCAACACCGTTTCGAAGAGGTGACGCCGTGAAGCGCCGCACATTTTTACACCGCGCGAGTTCCACGATGATGCTGCCGTGGGCGGGTATGGCAGCACATGCCGTGCGCGCGCAGGCGGGTGCTACGCCGCTGAGGTTCGTGGCGATGTTTACCGGCAATCACTTCCAGCGCCACCACTGGATGCCGTCGAGCGCGACCAACTTTACCGACAGCCTCATCCTTGAGCCGTTGACGTCGGTGAAAAGC
The DNA here is from genome assembly GCA_043744135.1 of Deltaproteobacteria bacterium. Lineage (GTDB taxonomy): Bacteria > Myxococcota > UBA727 > UBA727 > VGSZ01 > JAYTVG01. The sequence continues at coordinate 758 of JAYTVG010000506.1, forward strand.
AAGCTGCTCGCGATGTATAATTTCAGCGGACCCGGCAGCCATAGCGAGGGTGTCAGCGAAGCGCTGACCGGCCGTCCTGCGCAAGACGGTCTGTCGGGGATCGCCACCGGCGGGCCCAGCCTCGACCAACTGTTCGCGGAGCGCTTTCGCGGTCAAACGCCGCTGGCGTCGTTGGAGCTCGGGGTGGTGCCCGCCAACAGCTCCGAAGATCAGATCAGCTACACCGCCTCCGGTTTGCCATTGCCTGCGCTCGGCTCGCCCGCGGGAGCGTTTGACCGTTTGTTCAGCAACGCCAACGAAGATCCTGCGATCGGCACAGCACGACGCCAACGCCAACGCAGCGTTCTTGATAGCGTTGCGTCGGATTTGACGTCGCTGCAGTCGAGGTTGCCGGTCGCGGCGCGCACGCTTCTTGATGAGCACCTCACGTTGGTGCGCGCGCAAGAAGCGGTGCTCGCGCAGCCGTTCGTGCCCGTGCAATGCGCGTTTCCTGCTGCGCCGATCGGTGCGGCGACGCAGGACATCTTTGACGGGCAGATCGCCAACATCGTGACGGCGCTGCGCTGCGGCTTGACGCGCGTGGCGACGTTGAAGGTGGGTGGCTGGGGCGGCATCGAGGCGGGGTCGTACCAAGAGTTCGGCATCGACAACGGCCACCACAGCGCGGCGCACAGTGGCCCCGAGGAAGACCTGCTCGGCATTTGCCACGTGCACGCCCAGCAGTTCGCGCGTTTGTGCGATGCCCTCGATGCTGTGCCTGAGGGCGACGGCACGTTGCTTGATTCAACCGTCGTGGTTTGGCTCAGCGAGATGGGCTTGGCCGACACGCTGCAAGATGGACACACGCGCGCTGATATCCCCGTGGTGCTTGCGGGTGGGCGTCGTGCGGGCCTCGCGCAAGGGCAGTTTCTCGACGCGGGTGGCCTTGGCTACCACCACTTTTTGTACACACTCACGCAAGCGTTCGGTCTGACGGACCTCGCGCAGTTTGGTGAACGCAAGCCAGCGGGCCCAAGCGATCCGGGTAACGTGTTGTTCGGCGCAATGTTTAGCTAGCGCATCCGCAAAAAGCTGCCGTCGCGGCCATTGATCGCTGCGCCAGTCCGTCGACGACGGGCCGCTCCTGGATTTGACGCGCCGCGCTCGAGTTGAAGCCAAACGCATCACGCCGATTGACGCATCGACACACACACGCCGCGCTATTGAACGACAGCGTCAACGCGCGCTTGGTACAGCGCAGCCTCGTCATCGAAGACGAAGATCGGTTTGCTGTGGCTAAACACGACGCCGTTGCCCGCGGCGCAGCTCCAGTCGCCGTTGGCACTGATGCAGCTGCGCATTTGATCTTCGTCCAAGCAACCGTCGATCGGCCCGCAACGCAGCGCGAGCAGATCGTTTTGCACGCCAACGACAGACACGCCGGTCAGCGCACGGTACAGCGACAACACGTAGATGTAGCTTGCCTCAGGACCCGGGTGCACGTCGTCACCACCGTACATTTCAAAGAGCTCGGCTGACGTCGGTGCGTCACCTAAGATATCGCGAATCACCCGACCGGCGGGGACGTACAACACGCCACGGTCGGCGGCATAGCTACCGATGGCGTCGTCGAGGGCATCGAAGCCGATGGGGTAGTCAAACGCGGCGCTGGCGGTGGCCATCATGGCAAAGCGTGCGCCAGCGTTTTGTGCGTCGGTGCGCAAGACGTCCCAGCAGGCATCGTCGCGCGTTTGCTCAAAGATGGCGGGCAACAACACCACCACATCGTATTGCCCCGAGGCTGCGCGTTGCCGCGGTGATTGTGGCCCGGTGTCCGCGATGAAGCCGGCGCAACCGGTGCCGGCGATCTGCACGCGGTCGACGAACATACTGTACGCCCCTGCGTTAAAGCTGAACGACACGTTCGCCAGCGCGAGCGTGACATCAGGCGGCGTGGTCGACGGGTTGAAGTTGCCAAGTTGGCTGTTGCCGATCAGCAGCACCCGCTGTGGCCACAGCACGGAGGGATCGCCTTCGCCCTCACCCTCACCCTCGCCCTCACCTTCACCCTCGCCCTCACCTTCACCCTCACCCTCGCCCTCACCTTCGCCCTCACCCTCGCCTTCGCCTTCTCCCTCGCCCTCACCCTCACCCTCACCCTCACCCTCGCCTTCTCCCTCGCCCTCACCTTCAGCGGGGCCGTTGCCATGAGGGGGCGCGTCGCCGGGCGCACAAGCGAGCGGTAGTAAGGCCGCGATGGTCCACAGGAGATGACGGATCATCCTTCGACGTTACCAGCCGCAATTGGCGACGTCGCGAGATTTCACCGACCTTGGGAGGTGAACAAAATAAGTTTACGCTAGTCGTCGTCGTCGTCGCTGCTGGCCGGGTCCGGGTCGGCCTCGGTGCTGTCGACGCCGCCTTCGATGGCGTGGCGCGTGCACTCGATGGTGCCGCTCAGCACGAGCTGTGCATCGCTGTTATTTGCGTCAACGTCGAGCAAGATGAAGGTGTCTGGGCCGCCGTCGACACGCTTAAGGAGGACCGAACCGTCCGTCAAAGCGATCGCGGTGCCAGTGTTGTTGGGCGCCAAGACGTCAACTTGCACCTCGGTGCTGAGCGTCAGCACATCGCCATCCGCGGCAGCGCCCCACGTCAACGTGGTTTGAAAGGACGTGAAGCGTTCGTCGTTTTGCGGGTACGCCCAAAAGCGCACGCCGCTGGCGAAGTGCGTGCACTGCACGTGGTGGTCGTCGTTGAGGGTGTCTTTAAAGCGGTAACTTCCGCTCGCGTCCGTGACGGTGATGTCGGTGGCTGAGCTATCCACCGCGTTGCAAGCCAGCGTGCAGACGACCCAAACGAGGAGAGCGGCAATGCGCATGCAAATCAGCGTAGCGCATCGCAACCGCGCCACGGAAGTCACAGGCGCGCTAGGGTGCGCGCACATGCCTGCCGCCATCGATCCCAAACGCATCCTCGCCGTGTTTGCCAAAAATCCAGGGCAACCGCTCAAGCCCAAAGACGTCGGCAAGGCGCTCGGCATGGACGCAGATGAACGCAGCGAGGTGCGCGAGGGTTTGCGGGAGTTGGCGCGCCGCGGTGCGCTGGTGGCGCTCGACGGCAAGCGCTTCGTGCTGCCCGGCGTCGTCGATGGCCACGAGGGTGTCGTGCAGCGCAAGACCAGCGGCGTGGGCTGGTTTATCCCCGACGACAGCAAGCTCCCCGACGGCTTTTTGCCGCCCGGCGAGTTGGCGTTTTTGCTCGAAGGCGATCGCGTGCTCGCGGAGTTGACACGCGGCGGTCGCGGACCGGTGGCGCGCGTCGTCAAGATGCTCAAGCGGCGAACCACGCCACTGGTGGGTCAGCTGCACGTGCGCAACCGCAGCATGTTTGTCGAGGTCGACAACAACGCGATCTCCGGCCCGGTGTTGATCCAAGACGCTGGCGCGGCGGTGCACGGTGACATCGTCGAGGTGTCGCTCACCGAATGGCCCAGCCACACGTCGGTCGCGCACGGCAACGTGACCAAGACCCTCGGTCGTCGCGGTGAACTCGATGTCGAGGTCGAAAAGATCTTGTCGCAAAAGGGCGTGTGGCGCGCGTTTCCACAGCGCGCCTTGGCGGAGGCGGCCGCGTTTCCACAAGATCCAACCGCGAAAGATTGCGAGGGTCGCGAAGACTTACGAGCGATGGCGCTCGTCACCATCGACGGCGAGACGGCCAAGGACTTCGACGACGCGGTGTTCGCCAAGAAAACAGGCAAAGACATCGTCGTCACCGTCGCTATCGCAGACGTCTCGCATTACGTGCAAGCGGGCTCCGCGCTCAATGAAGAAGCGCTCAAGCGCGGCACCAGCGTCTATTGGCCAGGGCACGTGGTGCCGATGCTGCCTGAGGCGATCTCAAACGGCTTGTGCTCGCTTAAGCCCAACGTCGATCGCTTGTGCACGGTGGCGGAGATGCGCATCGGGCCCGACGGCGCCGTCAGCGACGAGAAGTTTTACGTCGCCGTGATGAAGAGCCACGCGCGCCTCACCTACACAAAGGTGCAAGCGTTTTTGGACGGCGATGCCGCGATGAAGGACGAAATCCCCGCGCACGTGCACGGCAGTTTGAAGGCTTGCGAAGAAGCATCGCAGCGTTTGCGCAAAGCGCGCGCAGGCCGTGGCGCGCTCGACTTTGACTTGCCCGAGCTCGTCGTTGACCTCGACGACAAGGGGATCCCGAAGGGCATCAAGCCGATGGTGCGGCTGTACGCGCACAAGTTGATCGAAGACTTGATGGTGGCG
>JAYTVG010000507.1:0-5024 GCA_043744135.1 Deltaproteobacteria bacterium
TGGTGCAGATGGGCATGCGCGACGCAGATGCCATGCGCCAACGCTTGATCGACTTCTTCGCCGTGTGAACCCCCGCGTGAACGGGCACCACCAGTTCGCTACTGCTCGTCGTCGACGTCGCCAGCGACATCGGGGGCGCCTGGCACCTTGCCGTTCCATGCCGCCTCGCTCACCGTCAAACACAGCGGCGGTGCCGGCCCGCTGGATTTCAGCTCGATGCTGAGGGTGTGCAGCGCGCGTTGCACCTCCAAGCGCGCCCAGTCGGTCTTGTCGGTGAGCACCTTGCTGCGCGCTATGCCGTCGGTGGTGGCGGTCAGCGTGACGTCGCTGGACACGCCATGGGAGCTCAAGCGCGCGATGCGCAGCTGCGACAGCTCACGCACCCAGTCGGCGTCTTCACCGCTGATGCGCACGCTGCCGTCGGTGGGAATCTGCACGAGCAAACAATCGCGCATGCGCTTGCCTGCCCGCACCCGCGCCCGCAACAGCGACGTCGCTGAGCCGTCGCTGAAGCTGACGTGCGCCATCGTCGCCACGCCCAAAGCGATGTCCACGGCGTCGCCGAGGTTGGCGGCGGACTTCAGCTGCGTCGTTTGCCAGCTGCGCCACGCCATGGCGTCTTGCGTGTACTGAGCGATAGCAGGCTCGTTCGCGGCGAGGTTTTGCAGCTCGTTTGGGTCGGTGTCGAGGTTGTACAATTGCGGATGCAGCGTGCGCACGTCGACGAGAAACTTGAAGGCATTGTCGACGAAGCCCACCAACTTTGCGCCGTCGCCTTGCCCCGCGACAAACACGCGACGCGGCTGCCAGTCGGTGGCGAAGATCGAGCGGCCGTGGTGGCGCGCATCGGGCGGCAGCCCCATCACGTCGAGCGCTGTGGGCAACACGTCCATCAAGCTGACGACGCGGTCCGATGTTTGCGGCGGGATATCGCCAGCGTGCAGCAGCACCATCGGCACGTGCGCGTGCACTTCGTAGCTGACGCGCTTGCCCGGCGTCTCGTGTGCTTGTTCGCTGTGGCTTTCGCCGTGGTCGCCGACGATGATGATGGCGGTGTCGTCGTCAATGCCGCGTGCTTTGAGGCCTGCGATCAACTCCGCAATGATGCGGTCGAGGTAAAACACCGTCGACAAATAGCGTTGGGTTTGGCTGGTGCCGGGAAATTGCGGGACGTTTTTGTCCCACAGCGTGTACGGGTAGTGCGCAGAGATGGGGATGACGAGCGCCATAAACCGCTGGTCTTTGTCGAGGCTGTCGATAAACCCCAGCACGCCTTTGACCATGGCGCGGTCGTCGATGCCCCAGCGGCTGTTGTCCCACGTGCTGCCGTCGTCTTTGGTGGTGGTGCGCAGCAGCGATTGCGCGTCGAGTTGCACGTCGTAGCTGCGCCGACCGAGCAGCGCCAACTTATCGGAGAAGCCAAAGTTGCCCGCGTGAAACAGCCCGCTTTTTACACCGTGCGCAGCGAATGCTTGCGACGCTTCGCCGCAGTCGATGCGCGGGTTGGTGTTGGCGATGTTGACGATGTTGGGGTCGGCCCAGTCGCTGCACACGACGCCGTAGATGGCTTGAATCGATTGACATACCGGTGAGTACGCGCGCGTCATCAACAAGCCCTGTTGCGCGAGTCGCTTGAGCTCAGGCGTGGTGTCTTCGCTGTCGGGGTTGAAGCTTGAGTGCTTAAAGCTCAGGGTCTCGGCCATCACGATGACGACGTTTTTGGCTGCGATGCCGCGGCGCACCGGCGCAGTCTCTGCGCGCACGGGCGCAGTGGCGGGTGTCGAGATCCGCCGCCACAATGCCGGCGTTGCCTGCGCTGGGTAGGTGCTGTGAAACGCGACGGTTGGCTGCGTGCCAAACACCACCGAGCGCGCCAACACCACGATCGCTGGCTCGCTTAAGCGCGCGACGTAGTTCACCGACGTCGACAATTGCGCGCCCACGCCCGCGACCCCGACGATGCCGAGCGCTGCCGCTGCACGCACAAACCCCGCGCGATCAAAGCGGCGATGCAGCCACCACGCGCACGCCGTCGCCAGCACCATCGCCGCCACCACCACGCTTGCGGGCAGCACGTCGGTGGCCGCGAGCAAGCGGATGTCGGCGAGCCGAGCACCGTCGTCGCCGCGCAAGCGCTGAAGCGTGATGGGCGCGTCCGTGGTGCTAAAGCTGATGGCATTCATGCATGCGAGCGCGCCCAGCGTCACCGTCGACGTGACTGCCAGCACGATGGCCGCGCGCAGGTATCGGACGCTCGTCGCCCACACCAACAGTGCGAGCGCGACCGCCAACAGCAGATCGGCGCCGATGCTCGCGGGCAGCCAACGCCACAGCGTGACGTCGTGCACGCCGCTGACGAGATCGAAGACCCGCTGACCTTTGAGCGCGACGTCGGCAGCCGCGCAGCACAACAGCGTGAAGGTGGGCGCGCGGCTCAAGCGTCGCGCTTGGCACGCGTGCGGCCGTTCGTGAAGTGAGCGCTAGCCGCCGAGCAACAAGCGGCTGCGCAAGCTGGGCTCGCCAGCTTGCACACCAAAGCCTGAGCCGCCGTAACGCGCGAGCTCTTGTTCGCTTGCGACCAACAGCACGCCCGCTTCGCGTTTGACGAAGGGCTTGCCATCGAGGCCCAACACCACGGGCTTGACGATCTGCGACGCCGCGTCATTGGGGAGGATCAACAGACTGCCGGAGGTCTTGGTGCCAGGGGCGAGGAGGATGCGTGCGCTCATGCGGGAGGTATCGGTGGCGGCTCGGCGCTGTCCTGCATTGCCGTACAGTTGCCTACGTTTGTGTGACCGGGCGCACGTCTTTGCGTGAGCACGCACGCAGCCCGACCAGCATGGTGGCGATGCTCAACCAAAACGCCGGCGCGAGCGCACGCGGCCACAAGCGCGGGGTACCGACCCATGCGCCGCCCTCGCGTGCAAACACCACCGCGCGGCTGACGTTGAGCTCGGGGATGCCTTCGCTGTGCGCCACCAAGTGGCCGTCGGGGGTGGCGACCACCGCTTGCAGCACAGTGCCCCGCACCGCTGGGAACGACGGTGCCGTGGGCGCGAGCCGCGTGAGAAAAATGGTCTCGCCCATCACTGAGCAGGGCTCAAGCGGCCCCACGCCCGCGAGGTCTTCGGCCCGCGCCGCGAGCAAGGCCGTGACGTGGTGCGCGCGCAACTCATCAAGTGTCTTCGATGCTGTTAAATCTTTCGGCTTGAGCGCGCTCTTCCATAGTCTTCCTAGCTTCATATGGTCTTCGAACGACTTTGTTGATTCCATTGGTTCATATAAATAAAGTGTCGAAACGCCAAACAAGCTGGGCGCATTGTTCATCCACGCCAACAGCGCCAGCGGCAGCGTCTCGATGGTGCTGTGGGTGATGTCCGCCACCGGTGCGATGCGATCCGCCGACGTCAGTTGCCATTGCTGTTGGCAGGCCCGCCCGCGCTCAACCAAGCCGCGCGCGCCCACCGCGTGCGCCGATTTCAGCGTGGGACGCACGCCGACGTCGGTAACGACCCACGCCTGCGCCGCGGCCAACGCCATCACCACTGGCGTCGCAAAGCGCTGCCATCGGGCTTGGTTGCGCAACGTGTGCACGACGACCAACAGCGCCATGGGGGCGATGAAGATCATCACTTTATGGGGCCAGCGCAAATCAGCGAGCGGGCCAAGCATGATGAACTGCGCCAGCGGCAACGAGCGCGGCGTCAACAGCGACAGCCACAGTACAGTGAGCGCCAACAATCCGTAGCGTCGCTGCTTGAGCGCCAACACCAGCACGGCAAACAACAAGGGCGCAAACACGGCAGCTTGCGCATCGACGGCGAGCGCGTGCAGTCGCGTGCCAAACAACGCGCCGACGATGAACTGCAGTGGGCCGAGGCTGCCTGACGGGATGGCGCCGTACGGCAGGCGGCCGCCGGCAAAATCGCTCGACAGCTGCAAGCTGTGCAATTTAAGCGCAATCAGCGGCGCCACCATGGGCAACTGGGCGAGCATCACGCGCACGGCGACGCTGATCCGGGCAGCACGCGCGGCCGGCCACACCGCGATCCACAACAACAACAAGAAGATTCCATAGACATACATTTGCACGTGTGTCGCGACAAACAACAAACTAGAAAACAACACCAACAACACGGCGCTCATCGTCATGTTATGACGCGGTGTGTTCGTGTCTTGCTCAAATGCGCTGACCACTAAAGCGAGCAGCGCGACGGTGGCGGGCAGCGCTGAAAGATAGTTGTGCCAACTTTCGCCCAGCGCGATGCTCGCCGGTGACGTCGACACCACGGCGCTCACAGCCCAGCGTAAGCCGCGCGACCAGCGCCGCGGCAGCAGTGCGACCGCCAGCCATGCCGCTGTCACCATCGACACCAAGGCGCTGACGTCGAGCAACGTGAAGCCCCCAAAGGCGCGCGCAAGCACTGTGCGCAAGGCGCCCGCCACGACGTAGCCCGGCCACAGCACGCCCGTCTGCGCGCTTTCGTAGGGGTTAAAGCCGGCGCCAAGTTCCCACGCGATCCGCAGCGGCGCACCGCGCAACCACGCGTCGGTTTGGCGCGTGATGAGCGGCAAAAAATAGCTCCAGTTGTCGTTGGAGGTTGCGAACGGATCGGCTCGCGCATGCTCGAGCGCGCACCACAACAGTGTCGGCGCGGCGGCAGAAGCCAGCAGCCACACCAACAGCTTCACAAGCGCGACGACGACGGTGCGCACGAACGTGGCGGTGCGGGGCGTGGCGATCATGCGAGCTGTGGACATCACCACATTCGCACACGATGCGAAACACCAGGCTGCCTGCCACAACAACCCACTAGTGTCGGCTGCGCACTCAGGACACAACACGGGGATGGCGCTGTTGTCGCTCACCGGCATCGAAAAGACCTACCTGATGGGAGACAACGTCGTGCACGCGCTGCGTGGCGTCGATCTTGAGATCCACGCCAACGAGTTGGTGGCGATCATGGGCGCGTCGGGATCCGGCAAGTCGACCATGCTCAACGTCATCGGCACCCTCGACCGCC
>JAYTVG010000508.1:0-18727 GCA_043744135.1 Deltaproteobacteria bacterium
AAAACCGCAGCCGCGATCAAGCAAGTGCAAAACGCCATGGGCGTCGACGAGACCGGCCAGCTCGATTTGGAGACGTTGTTGGCGTTAGTGCAGGCGCAAAATAACAAGCGCAACGCGTCAAGCGCGGTGTCGCGCGCCGGACAGTCCGGCGGCGGTGGTGGCGGCGGCGGTGGCGGTGGCGGTGGTGGCCTCCGGGAGAACATGCCGCAGCGCACCTCGCCCGGTGAACCCAAGCGCTCGACCTGGGAAAAGGTGCAGGACTTCGCGCACGACAAGGTCGGCATCGGCAAGGGCAGCGCGCCGACGGGAACGCTGCGCGCCAACCAAAAAGAAGCGTACCAAGCCGCCATCGGTGAGGGCCTCAGCCCGACGGCCGCCAAAGCGCTCGTCGCGAACATGACGGGCGAGTCGCTGTCGCAGCCGGGCAACAACCACTGGGACGTCAGCCACATGTCGCAAGGCATCGTGCAGTGGGACCCGCATCGCTCGGCCGCGATCAAAGCGCACTTCGGCAAAGAACCCAAAGACATGAGCGTCGCTGAACAAACCAAAGCCGCGATCTGGGAGATGAAGACCAAATATCCCAAGACCTACGCCGCACTGCAGGGCAACGACCCGCAGCAGATGATCTCGACGCTGTGCGCGACTACGAACGCCCCGCGGACGCTGCAGGTGAGATCAACAAGCGCATGGGCCACTTTCGCAACCTCGGCGCGGTCGACGCCTAGCGCGCACAACGCACGTCACCGTACGAAGTGCACCACGCCAAAGCGCGCGAGCGTGTGGAAATCTCCGACGCGCGGCGGTGACCACGCGCTCGCTTCCGTTTTGATCACGCGGGTGCGCGCCGCGTCGCGGATGCGTTCGAGGCGAAACAGGTTGATGTGCCAGCGGTCGCCGACAGCGATAGCGCCACCGGGCACGTCGCGCAGCGCGCCCACCGGGATGCGCCACTCTTGCACGTAGCCGGTGGCGGTCGCCGTCGATGCGGTGGTGAAGTCGACGTTGTAGGCGGTCTCCATGCCTTTGCGCTGGCCGCCCGCAAACGCCGCGTCGAAGTGCACGTTGCTGAAGGCACTTTGCAGCTCCACGTAGACGTCCTTGTCGCCGTCGGCATCGATGAAGATCTCGAGCGCTTCGGATTCGTACAGCGGCGCATCACGCGTGCTGTAGGGCGTAAACGGGTCCGGGTCGGTGACTTCAAACGCCAGCCACAACGCCTCGGCGTCCCACAACATGCGCGCGCCGGTCGCCAACACCGGCGTCGGTTTGCCGTCGTACGACGAAAACACCAACGGCGTTGCGGCGGCCCACGCCGACTCGTCGAGCCGCCCATCGACGGTGATGTCGCCCTGGCGCTGGTGCACGTCTGCCGCCGCGCTATCGGTAGCCCCGCGCTGACAGCAAGCGCCCCACACAACCGCCGTGACCGCGACCACAAGCTTGCGCATTTGTCACGTTTACACGAGCACTTGCAGCGCTGCTACCGCCACGGGATTGTTGAATGGCACGTTCGCGCCCAGCGTCGTACATCAGCTGGGACTAAGCGACGATGTTCCCACGGGAGACCCCTATGCGGCTTACCTTGATTGCCTCTTTCGCGTTCACCGCCATCACCTTTGGCACCGGCTGCGTCACTCGCACCGTTTACGTGCGCGACAACAACGACGCCCCAGCACCACAGGCCCAAGAGCCGGTCGCACAGGCGCAGCCCGCCCCCGACGATGACGCGGGCATCTACGAAACCAACCAGTTTTATGGCCCGCTGTCGCCGTACGGATCGTGGGTCGCGCACCCCGCGTACGGTCAGGTTTTCGTGCCGAGCCCAAGCTACGCCGGCGCGGGCTTTCGCCCGTACACCAACGGCCACTGGGAATACACTGAGTGGGGCTGGACGTGGGTCGACCACCACCCGTTTGGCTGGGCAACCGGCCACTACGGTCGTTGGTTTTACGACAACAGCTACGGCTGGGCGTGGGTGCCGGGCACCACATGGTCGCCCGCTTGGGTGAGCTGGCGCGGCGGCGGCGGCTACGTCGGCTGGGCGCCGATGGGCCCCGGCGCGTACTACGGCGGCACATACAACACCTACGACAGCTCGTGGGTCTATGTATACAATAACAACATGGGTGCTGGCTACGTGGGCAGCGTTTTGATCGTCGGCCCCGGCTATGCGGTGTGTTACGGGCAGACCACTCCAGTGTATACTACGACGGAGGTGTACGGCCGAACCTACTATCGCGGCCCCGACCCCGACGCGATCAGCCGCGACGGTGGCCGCGTGATCCACCGACCGATCAGTGAAACCGAACGCGAGCGCCCCGTCACACGTCCCCCCGAAGGCACGGCGATCGCGCGTGAAGACGACCGCAACAACCGCCGCGGCGCGCCCCGCGATCGCGACGGCAGAAACGACGGCTCCAGCCGCCCCGCCCCCGGCAATGATCGCGGCAACCCCGGCACCGGCAACGACCGCGGCAACCCCGGCAGCGGCAACGATCGCGGCAACCCCGGCAGCGGCAACGACCGCGGCAACCCCGGCAGCGGCAACGACCGCGGCACCCCGGCACCTGGCACCGGCGCCCCGGCGCCCGGTGCCGGCGACCCCGCGCCCGGTCGTGGTGGTGGCAATCCCCGCGGCGACTTGACGGGTGTGCGTCGCGCCGATCCCGCCGCCGACGCGCGCGACGGTCTGGTGGCGCCGAGTGCATCAGGGCCCGCCACCGGCACGCCTGACACTGCGATCACCGGCGACCCACGCGGTCCCGCGCACGACGCAGGCGGCACCATCACGTTCCCCAACCGCGGCGGCATCACGCCAGACCGCGTGCAGCCCGGTCGCGCCCCCGGTCAACCGGGCACCGGTCAGCCCGGCCAAACCGCCACCGGCACGCCCAGCGTCGGACAGCCTGGCACCCCCAACACCGACGTGGTGCGCCCTGACGGCAGCGAGAAGCTCGACGGCGATTTGATGCATGACCGTTTGCTGGATGGCGGCCGCGCCCGCCCCGTCGACCGCGCAAGCCCGGTGGGGCCGCGCGGTCAGCGCCCGACCCTGGCGCCGCCGACAGCACCCTCAACGCCCGTGGAGCGCGCGCCGGTGGTCAGCCAACCCACGCGTGACGACCGCCCAACAACCCCGTCAAAGGCGAGCAAGAGCCGAACCAGCAAGCCCAGCAAGCCGTCCAAGGGCAAAGCGCCCGCGGCCGAAAAGGACAAGGAAAAAAGCGGCAAACCCTCGGGCCGTTCACGCTAAGCCCACGGAGCATGCCGCCGCAGCGGTCCCATCTGGGGCCGCTGTTTTTTTGCCCGCTTAGCGGCTCGGCCAGGCGAGATCCGCGCGCACCACGTCGTCACCGTCGAGCCAAAACAGCGCGCCTGCGTGCGCGTCTAGCGACGGCGAGCGTTCGATGTGCTGCGTCGTCGGCAGCGCGTGCACCTGCGGCCGCGCGCCGCGCAAGTCGACCAGCACCAGATCGCTCGCGGTGACGTCGTGCCCGTTGTCGGTGGTGCGTACAAAGACCAAGGCCGCGCCGTCGTGGCTGAAGCTGGGCGCCGCCCCGGCACCGAGCGCGACTGGCACCGCAGCCCCCGCGCGCAACAGCTGCAGACCCGACAGCAAACACTCAAACACCAGATCCCCGCGCGACGAGAACATCGGTGCAAAGCACGTGTCGTCCATCGGCGACACCACGCGCGACGTGCGCACCACGGTCTTGCGTTGCAAATCCACCAGCGCATCCGTCACCACCACGCGGCGGTCGTCTTGCTGAAACGCGGTCTGCGTCCGGTGCTCGAGGTACGGGCCGACCAAGCTGCCGTCGAGGTCGATCTCCACCAGCGGCTGCCCAGCGAACGGTCGATGCGGCAAGCGGTATGCCACATGCGCATCGTCAGTCCACAGCGCGCGAAAGCCCGCGCGGCGGTCCTGCACCAGCTGCGTCACCGTGCCGGCAGCGACGTCGACCACCGACAAGCCGCGGTAGCCTTCGTCGCTGACGAGGAGCTTTGCGCCGTCGGGCGACACCTGTGCAGACGTGTACACGCCGTGCGCGATGACGCGCGGGGCGGTGATGCTCTGCGCGTGGCCAAGCCCCGCCCACAACATCGGCACGATGGCGAGCGCCGCACGTCGACGTCGCGCCAACAACAACACGCCAAGGGCCAGGCCCGCGCACGGTGCCAGATCGACTTGCGTGCAGCCGCCGGTGGCCGCGACGGACGGCTTGAACGGTTTTTTCGGCACGTTGTCGCCCTCACCTTCACCTTCGCCCTCTCCTTCCCCTTCACCTTCACCTTCACCTTCACCTTCGCCCTCTCCTTCGCCTTCGCCTTCGCCCTCGCCTTCAGCGGCGAGCAAGCCGATGCTGCACCAGTCCGTGCTGTTGGCGACGACGGAGCAGGTGCGCGTGGCCGTCACGTAGCCGGGTGCAGACGCCTCAAACGTGGTGTCGCCGGCGGTGAGCGTAAACGTCCACACCGCGGTGGTGGGGCCCGCGACGGCTTGTTGGTCGGTGCCGACGACGCGCACGACAGCACCCGGCAGCCGCACGTCGGTGTTCGCGATGCCGACGCCTTGATCCGCGTACACCACGCCGTTCATGACGCCCTCGGTGGCAGAGCCGCCACCGCCGTTTGGATCGACAGCGACGCCGAGGTGGTCGCCGATGGCTTGCAGATGCGCGACCGCCGCGGCCTGGCGCATGTCGGGGTCCGCGATGACCACCGCGTCGACGCCGCAGTTGGTGACAAAAGCGAGCTCCGACAGCGTCGAGGGCATGACGGTCTCGCGCAACACCGAGAAGTTCGCGGACTTCGCGCCGCGATCCGTCAGCTGCCACGCCGCCAGCATCTCGCTTTGAATTTTATCGCGGAGGTCGACGCTGCGCGACTCGAGGTCGGTGTGGCAAAACGTCTCGATCCCGTTGGCGCTTGGGTCACCAAAAGCGTTGGCGTGGATGCTCGTGAAGCGATCGGCGCCCGCGGAATTGGCCAAATCGGAGCGGCCAATGAGCGAGATGAACACGTCGGTGTCGCGGGTCATCAACACCTCAAAGCCGTTGTCTTGCAGCAAGGTGCGCAAGCGCGATGCCGTGTCGAGCACCAGCGCGCTTTCTTGCAGATTGCAGCCGGTGCCGCCCGGGTCGTTGCCGCCGTGGCCCGGGTCGACGCAGATCTTTTGTTGGGCGCGCGCACCGCACACCGACAACAACACGACCAAAGACACGAACGTGTGACGCACCATGGGCAACCTCGACGAAAGACCACGCAAGGATTGCGGATCGACGCGCGGCGTCTGTCCGTCAACCGCCGGATAACTGTACCAAACCATCGCCTACGACGCGCGTTGTTTCAGCAACCGGCGCGCTAGCTCCGACGTGAACACACCCGCCAAACGTTGGTCGCGCGGTGCTGCGCGCAGCCGCCGCTCAACCTCGGCGACGGTGCGCTGCGTGACGATCGCGAGGATGGGCGCCAACCCCGCGTCCAAGGCGTAGCCCGCGTCTTTGAGCAAGACGGTGCGCAAGCTTTTGTACTCAGGGAAAATCGCGTGCACGCGCGCATGGGCCGCGGCCTGTCCGATGCGCTCGCGCACTTGCGCTTCAGGCAAGTCCAAGTGCCGCGCTAAAAACGGCGTGACGGCGTCGATATGCTGTTGTGCACGCAGCGACTGCGCGCGCCCCATCGCCAAAAAATCATGCGCCGGTGCGGCAGTCTTTGCGTCATCTTCAGGTGAGTCCCACAGCGAGGTCGTGGCGGCCTCCTCTTGCGGTTGCAGCGGCGGCAGCGGCACGGCAGCGGGCACGACTATGGGGGCCGATCGCGCAGGAGCGGCCGTCGCAGGCGCGACGCCGTCGTCGTCAGCACGCACGGTGCTGCGGCCGTCATCGAGCGCGTGTAACTCCAACCCAAACACCAGCGCGCGCGTGTTGTACGGCGGGTCCGCGTAGTGAAGCTGTAGCGGCGGCGCGAAGCCGGGCACACGCGCGAGCAGCTGCGTGATTTGCTCTTGCCCGTCCGCGAAGGCGTCGTCCACCAACATGCGCTCATCGAGCCAGCGTTGCTGTTCATAGGCGCGCACGGCACTCGTATGCACACGCCGAAACCACGCCGGCAGCGAGGTCAGCACCATCAACACCGTCGACCACAACAGCGCAGTCATCGGCGTGCGCCACAGCGCGTGCAGTTGCGCTAGCAAGCCGGTGGGCGTGGTGCGGTCAAACATCGACGCGCACCACACCACCGCGGGTTGGCCAAGCAAGCTGCCGAGCACGACAAACACCGCGACGCTCACCCACGACGGCGTCCACCACGCGAGCGCGTCGATCGGCCAGTGCGTGGGAAAGCCGGTGCCCGCGTGCAACAAGCGGTACAGGTTCAAAAACACCAGCGCGAGCGCGACGCCGACCGCGGCTGCCACCCAGCCGCTGTCGGTGGCCAGCCACATGCCGTAGCCACCGCCGAGACCCACGACGATGCTGGCGCCGGCGCTGCACAGCGCTGACGCAACAAACCAACGCGCATGCACGCGAGGCAGCAGCATCACCAAGCGCGGGTCGTAGCCGCTGAGCGCGATGACGCCGTGCATCGCTTAGCGCTTGGGCACGGCGTCGATGAAGCGCGCGGGATCCGCTTGGATCTCGGCGCTGAGTCTTTGCGCGTACGCCGCATGCACCAGCGCCGCCAGCGCCGCTTCGGTCGACAGCCTGCGCTTTTCATCGTCGAGCACGGCGTTTGCGGCGTGGTGCAAGTCGACGTGCACGCTTTTGCCTTGGGCATCAGACACCACGCGCGCATCGGGCTCGATGCCGGCGTGCGCGCGCACCAAACGCTTCTGGTTTTCTTCGAGGTAGTCGTAGGCACCCTTGATGATCATCAGCTTAAAAAAAATCGGTCCAGCCTCGATGCACAACAACAACAGCATAATGGCAAACGGAATCCACCCGCCGATCGCGTGCGAGATCTGAATGCGCTTCATCAAGCCGTCGAGGTGACGCGCCACTTGCAAGTTGCTGACGCGGTCGGCGCTGAGCTTGGCATCAAGTGCCGCGAGTGCCGCGCTGGTGTCTTTTAGTTCGCTATCAACGGTGGCGTTTTTTTGCAGCAGCGCGTTTCGGTCGCGCTCAAGCTCGGCTTGCAGTTGGTCGAGGTTATCTTTTTTATCCTGCCACGCTGGCCCGCGCCCCGCAGCGCCGGAGCCGGTCTTGCCCTCGGCTTCAAGCTCGAGTTGATGGCGCTGTTGGACAATCTCGAGTCGGCGCTTTTCGATGGTGCCGTCGTTGTCGGAGATTTTTTTTTGCGCGACGTCGGTTTTTTCACGCAACGCCTTGCGCTGGCTTTCCACCAGGCCCTCGCTTTGCGTGTTGAGCTGCGCCAGGTAGTTTTTCTGCTCGATCTCAAGCGTGCTTTCGATCTCACTCTCCAGAATTTTGATCTCGAGCGGCTTTGACAAACACACGCCGATGATCGTCGCCATCAACAACCGCGGCAGCGCATTGACGAATTCGTTCCAGGTGATCTTGTCGGTGCCGTCGCCTTTGCCCGTCGACGAGATGATGAAGCGATCGATGTTGAAGATGATGAGCGCCCACACCACGCCGAAGCCGACCGCCATCAACATCGACGGCACGTGCGCCTGACCGGCTTGCAGCGCGGTGCCGGCCTTCGGTGAAAACACCGTGTAAAACGCGTAGCTGCCGGAAAAAAACGCCAGCACCCCCACCGTCAACACCACGCCGCCGAGCCCTTGAAATTTGACGCGGTCACTGTTGGGACAGCGCACCAACAGCTGCGCGTCGCCGCCCGCACAAAACCACAACAGCCGCGTGAACACGGAGACGTCCGCCAGCGTGCCGTAGCGATAGCTATCAGCGGGTGAGGGTGGGGGGGCGTTTGACGTCGTCATGGGCGGTCTCCAACGGAATCGTGAATTTCATTGTTCACCCCCCAAGGTCGGTGAAGTGGCTGTGGTAAGCGCACGCGGCCCACTTGAGGCCGACGCAGCAACGCCGGGACCTGCTGCGGTGGTGTCAGCGCGATGCGCGGCAGCACAAACGCGCGTGCAGCGACGTGCGGGTGCGTGTGCACCTCGACGGTTGTGGGTGCACTATCGAGCACGCGCAACACCAACGTGCGCTGCTCACCCCACACCGCGATGCGCAGCGGTCGGTCTACCCGCACCGCAAACACGCGATCGATCTTGCGCCACACCCACACCACGACGTCGCCGACACGCAAGCGCCCGGTGCCGATGGCGACGACGCGCACCGCGGTACGCCCGCCTGCGATCACCCATGGCGCGTGCGTGACGTCGAGAATCTTCACGGCGCCCCTGGACAAGCGACCGTGACGGTGACGCGACGGTTGCGTCTTTGTTCAAGTGCGTGCGGGTCAGCGATGACCACAGGGCGCGCTTCACCGTAGCCGACGGCACTGATGCGCGCGGGTTTGACGGCACCGCTTTTGACAAACCATTGCGCGACACGCTGCGCGCGCCGGGTCGACAAATCGAGGTTGTGCTGTTCGCTGCCTTGCGGGTCGGCGTGGCCCTCGACAGTAAGAGTGAGCGCCGGGCCGGTGGATTTTTTGAGCAACGTCGCGGCCTTCTTCAAATACGGCAGGGCAGAGGGCTTGAGGGTCGCTTGGTCGACATCGAAGAGCAAATCACTGGAAAACACCAACGCTTGCCCGCAGCCTTTGGCAAAGAACGCCGTTGGATCTTTGAGCGCCTCGTCCAGGGGCGTGGCGCTTGCTTCGCGCGCTGCTGCTCCTGCTGCCGCGTCACCAGAACCTCCAGCACCTCCCGCACTAGAACCTCCCGCACCGGCACCGCCTGCACCGGCACCTCCAGCACCAGCACCTCCAGCACCTCCAGCACCAGCACCTCCTGCACCGGCAACGTCTGCACCACCGCCGCCTGCATCGCTGCTGCCAGCGTCGATCGGATCGGCGTGCAGGCCGAGTTGGTCCGCGATGGGCTGCAAGGCGACGCAAGCGCGCGTGAACAACAGTGCCCACAACAACAGCAGCACCATCAATAGCGCCAACCACCCCAGCCACCACGGCAAACAGCCGGCTTTGCGCTCGTGCATGCGCGCGTACAGCGTGCCGTAGATCTTACCGCGCGCGCGTCCTCCCTCGTCGACGAGAGGCTCTGCACGCCAGTCGACCAACCAGACATCCACGAGCGCGGTTTGGCGCACCACGACGTGGCCTTGCGGGTCGCGCTCGCCCTCTTCAACCCACACCGGCTCGATGTGCGCTTGACGCAGCGGTGTCAGGCCCGTCGGCGATGACGGCGTCTGCGGCATGTCGATGATGCGCGCGCCCCGCACGATGCCGCGCACGATGCGCAGCTCGCGCGCGTGGGCGTCTGGCATGTGGATGTGCACCAGCGCGGTGGCGGTGGCAGCGTCGTAGTCGCCCTCAAACGCGCCAGACAGCCACGCGCCGCTTTTGAACGTTGCAGGGGCAGGGGGGGACGCCATCGCGCGCGAGCTTCGCACGATTTGCGGCAGTGGGGCTTGTGAGCGCGGGCCTGCAGTGGCAGTCACACGGCGCGCATCCGTAGCTCAGCTGGATAGAGCATCTGGCTTCGAACCAGAGGGTCGGGGGTTCGAATCCCTCCGGGTGCACTGTAGAAATACGCGCTTGCAACGCCGGCTTTGCCGCGGTGCGTGGTGGCCATCCCGAGAATCAACGACGCGCTGCCGCACTTGCACAGCGCCATCGGCCCGCGCCACCCGCGGTCTCAGATCTGCACTGCAAAAGCACGCGGCGCTCGCAGATAGATGCAACACGAAGCCCAGCGCCAAGCCCGTATGAACAAAGCGTGAAGCGCCTGACCTACAACGGCCGACAGGTTCACCGCGGCGAAGTCGACAACGGCGTCCCTGCGCGCTGCTACGCGGGGTGGCTAGCATGGGGGAAGCACCCGAGGAGTTTGCAGATGCGAAAGACCTATCGGCTCAGCTCATGGAAAGGGTGGGATCGCCACGTCGATCGCTGCGCGCGCGAGTTCGCCGCCGAGTTCGGTGTCATGCCGAATTTGTTGGTCGCGAGCCCCGTGACGCTTCGGCGCATCAACGTCGCTGCCGACAAGGGTCACGTCGGCAACGGCCGCGGTCAACGCCCCACCAGCTACGTGCAGCTGCGCGGGTTTGCCACTGCCGAGTTCGCCTTGACGTTTGTGCAAGAAGACGGCGTCGCGGAAAACAGTTTCGCGCTCATTCGCGCCTACGCCAGCATCGACGAGCTCAAGGCCACCGCGTGAGGTGAGCGTCGACGCGCTGCGTGCTTAGGCAACGCGAGTCGTCGGCGCTTGCTGCTTTTTAAAACGCATGTTGAGCAGCTCGACCCCGAGCGAAAATGCCATTGCGAAATAAATATAGCCCTTGCCGACGTGCTGTCCCATCCCCTCGGCGACCAGCATCACGCCGATCAAGATCAGGAAGCTGAGCGCCAAGATCTTCATGCTTGGGTGACGGTTGACGAAGTCGCCGATGCGTCCAGCGAACACCAACATCACCACGACCGACACGACCATCGCGACCACCATCACCCAAACGTCCGTGGCCATGCCGACCGCGGTGATGACGGAATCGAGCGAAAACACCACATCGAGCACCAAGATCTGCACGAGAATCCAGCCAAACGCAGCGGCCCCAGGGGTTGTGCTCGGCTGCGACGGCGCGCCCTCGAGTTTGTCGTGGATCTCGTGGGTTGCCTTGCCGATCAAAAACAGCCCACCCGCGAGCAAGATGAGGTCTCGGCCGCTGACCGCGTGGCCCAGCAACGAAAACAGCGGCGCAGTCAGCCCCATCACCCACGAGATCGCAAACAACAGACACAGGCGAAGGATGAGCGCGAGCGCGAGGCCCAAGCGCCGCGCCAATTGTTGCTGCGCTGCCGGCAGCTTGCCGGCCAAGATCGAGATGAACACGACGTTGTCGATGCCAAGTACGATCTCCATCGCAGTCAGCGTCGCGAGGCTCACGTAGATCTCGGGCTGGGTCAAAACGTCGAGGGTCATCGGGGTCCTGTCGTATGAGGTCATCAGGGCGATGCCGCAGTGGCCGCCAGCGACAACACGTCGTGGGGGGAGTTAGCATCTTGCCGGGCCACCGCTTGGGAGCACGGAGCAAGCCGACGGTCGTGGTTGGCTCCGGCATTCGCGCCAGACCGCGCCCGCCTGTGCATGACACGGGTTCGTCGCCGTCGATTGCCTGGACCACCTCACGACCACCTTCGCTGTGGTCAAAGCGCGCGGGAGCTGCTTGAGTACGGCGATGTCGATTCGCGGACAGCACAACGAAGCTTGGCTCAAACGGTGGCGCATGGGGTGCTGCCCTGTGCACGGCGGCGGCTTCGTCGACGACGTCAACGCTGAGCTGCACGCACCAGCATTGGCGCAGCGCTGCCACATCGACGACTGCGACGTGCGCACGGTGCGCTGGCCCGGCCCCGACGCACAGCACGCGTCGTTTGGTTGGCGCGCGGGACCGGAGCCGATTCGTTTGCTGCTCGTGAAGGCCGCAGACATCAGTGCTGACGACGCCAAGCCCGGCGCGCGTGGACGCTTGGTGCGGGTCGACTACGCCCTCGAGCTGTAAACGCGCTGCGATTGCCACGCGGTGGCATTTCGTGGGATTTCTGCGCGATGCCATCGAAGAAGACCTCCCGCGCCGCCCCCAAAGTCAAAGCGTCCGACAAGAAGGGCAAAAAAACCTTCGTGCTCGACACCAACGTCTTGCTGCACGACCCGCGCGCCATGTACTCGTTTGAGGACAACGACGTTGTCATCCCGATCTACGTGGTGGAGGAGATCGATGGATTCAAAAAGGACTTGAGCGAACTGGGCCGAAACGCGCGGCAAGTGAGTCGCTATTTGGACCAGCTGCGCGAAGACGGCAGCCTTGCCAGCGGCGTCAAACTCGACCGCGGCGGCACCTTGCGTGTGGCGGTGACGGCGAAACAATTGCCGGCGAGCGTGACGACGGACCGCGGCCAGGACAGTAAAATCCTCGCGGTCGCGGCTGAGCTCACGGAGTTGGCAAAAAAAGGCCAAGTGCCGCGCGTGGTGTTCATCACCAAAGACACCAACCTGCGCATCCGCGCGGACGCCATCGGCATCTTCACAGAGGACTTCGAGCCCGAGCGCATCGTCATCGACGAGCTGTACAAAGGCTGGTCCGAGCTCGACGTGGAGGGCCACCAAGTCGACGCGTTTTTTGCGGATGGCGGCTTCGACCTGCCCGACCCGTACCACGCGCCCAACGAGTACGTGTGCCTGCGCGACAAGCTCAACCCCAACCGCACGGCACTTGGGCGGGTGCAGATCGGCGAGAACATTGCGCGTGTGGTGCCGATCGATCCTTTTAAGCAAGGCGTGTGGGGCATCCGACCTAAAAACCGCGAACAGCATTTTGCGCTCGACGCTCTGCTCGACGACAAAATCAAGCTCGTGACGCTGGTGGGCAAAGCCGGCAGCGGCAAGACGCTGGTGGCGATTGCGGCGGGCATGCAAAAGACCACGGACGAAGCTGTTTACCAGCGCTTGTTGGTGAGTCGTCCGATCTTTCCGCTCGGCAAAGACATCGGCTATCTGCCCGGTGACGTCGAAGAAAAGCTCAACCCGTGGATGCAGCCGATCTTCGACAACGTCGAGTTTTTGATGGGGCTGACGCAAAAGGATAAAAAACGCGGGCGCAGTTATCGCGAGCTGCTCGACATGGGCATGATGCAGATCGAGCCGCTCACGTACATCCGTGGCCGCTCGATCCCCAACCAATTCATGATCGTAGACGAGGCGCAGAACCTGACGCCCCACGAGGTCAAAACCATCGTCTCGCGCGCTGGTGAGGGCACAAAGATCGTGTTGACGGGCGACCCCTACCAAATCGACAACCCCTATGTGGACCAGACCAACAACGGCCTGGTGCATACGGTCAACCGCTTCAGGAACGAAAAGATCGCCGCGCACATCACACTGGTCAAGGGCGAGCGCTCCGAGCTGGCGGAGATTGCTGCCAATATTTTGTAGTTGGCTGACTGGCGTCGTGCTGTTTTTTTAAAAAAGCTTTGTTCACCTTCCAAGATCGATGACCTCAACTCGACGCTGGCTGTTGAGGTTTCGGGGAGCGCCGCCCTGACACCCTTCACAGCCTCAGCTCGGCCGGATTTCCGCTTCGCTCGAACCGGGGCCCCCGTGAAGGCCTGGTTGAAGTGAGGGTTCGGCTGGATGGGGCTCGTTGGGCGTCATCGCCCGGTGCGCCAATGTGCCGCGGGTGATCGGTCTTGCGTTGCGCGCGCGTTCGAGGCAACTGCGTAGCGCTTTATGCAGTTCACCCCAGGAGTCGGCATGCGCCTACGAACCATTTCATCTCTCGTGTTGTCCACCGTCCTTCTCACCGCGTGTGCAGAAGACCTCACCCTCGTTACCCAGGCTTGGACTGCGTTGTCCGGCGTGTGGGGCAAAGCCATCGGCGACGCTGGCAGCGCGGGCGCAGACCTCGCGTCCAAAGCCGCGTCGATCAAGCTGATGGCCGGCGACGCCGCAGGCGCAGCACTCAAGGGCAAGTTTGACGCCGCTGTTGGCGACCACATGAAGGCCGTGGGCGATATGAAGGCTGTGTTGGCGAACACCAAGACCGCCGTTGAAAAGGCCATGATGGACAAAAAGATCGCCCCTGTGCAAAAGGCGCTCGACGATGGCAAAACGGCGTGGGACGCGCTCGCAGGCAAGCTGCCAGCCCTCGCAACCGCCGCAGCCGGCTCGCTCGATGCGCTCAAAAAGCACGCCGACGAAGCCGCCGCAGCCGCCGCAGCAGCCCCCGCCGGTGCTGGCAAAGAAGACGCGACGACCGACGCCACCGCGATCAAAACCGCAGGCGGCACCGCGAGCTTTCCCTTCACGTTTAAAGATGACGGCTCGTTTGATGACAAGCTCAACGCCGATGTGCTCGCGCGCTTCTTGAAGTTCATGAACACCTGCGAAGTCATGAAGATCGACCTGTCGGGCATGGCCAAAGACGACGCCACCGGCAAAAAACGCGCTGACCTCGCCAAGAAGTTCGTCGAGAAGCGCGGCGTGCCCGGTTCGCGCGTGGGCGCTACCGCAGGCAAAGCTGGCGGCGACGGCCTGATGGCCAAAGTCATCAAGCCCTGCCCGTAGGCTCGTTGTTTAGCTGCCAAGGTCGGTGGGTTTGTACCGCCTTCGTGCCTCCCTCTGCTGCCAGCGGGAGGCTTTTTTATGGCGTCGCACATCGACGCCGCTTGCGATCGGGGCTTTTGTCGCCGTGCGCGCGGCGCTAACGCCGCTACATGCTTGCTTTGATGTGCGTCGCCGCGGTCCTCACTGCCCAGTCACCGCCACCGCTCGATCCCGCACAGCCACCGCCATTGCTCGAACCGCTCGACGCGCCGCCGGTTGATGCGCCGCCGGTCGCTACGCCGCCGCCGATCGACGCGCCCGAGGCCACACCCACGCCCACGCTGCCCAAGCCGATCGCGCCAAACCCGCCACCCGCCAAAGACGCGCCGGCCCACAAAAACGACGACTTGCTGATGCTGCTCGCCGACTACGCGTTGTTTTTCGCGCCCATTCCCGGCGCCGCGCTTGTGGTGCCGATCGCGCAAGGTGGCGTGCACTACCTCGCGGGCGACCTCATCGCGAAAAACAAATACCCCAACTGGTGGGTGGGGACGCTGGCGGGCTACGGCGTGTACGCCGTGAGCACTGTGATGATCGTCGGTGGCTACGGCGTTTTGGTGTTTGGCGTGTTGTCGTCGGTCAACACCAACAACCCCGGCGCCGCGTTTGGCGCCGCTGTCGGTGGGGGCGCGCTCATGCTCGCAGGCGCCGCGGCGACGTTCACCGAACCGCTCGTGGTGTGGTGGGTCGCGGGCTTCGGCGCTACCGCGATCGACGACAAAAAAGCCGGTGCGATGGCCAGCGCGGTGGATGAAGACCCGCAAGCTGGCGCGCCTTTCACCTGGCGAGCGGTGGGATTTTAGCACGCGCATTTCACCGACCTTTGGGAGGTGAACAAAGTAATTGCTCGCGACGGTGCGCCGTTTTGAGCGTGCAGGCCGTGTGCTAGCGGACCGCCATGCGCATCGCACTCGCCACCTGCACAGAGCTTTTGCACCTCGACGCTGACGAAGCGCCGCTGGTGGCAGCGCTAACTGCGCGCGGTGTCGACGTCGTGACGCCGGTGTGGAACCAAGGCGACGCGCCGTTTTTGGCGGCGGATCTGACGGTGATTCGCAACACCTGGGACTACAGCATGCACGTCGACGCATTTGTCGCGTGGGCGCGCCGCATTGAAGCGGGCGGGGCTCTGCATAACCCAGCGAGCGTCGTGCAGCACAACACCCACAAACGCTACCTGCTGCAGCTTCACGACGCGGGCATCCCCGTGGTGCCGACGGTCCTGACGTCCGCGGGCGGTGTGCTCGACGTTGAAGCCACGCTGCGCGCGCGCGGCTGGACACACGGCGCGGTCGTGAAGCCCGCCGTGTCGGCGGGATCCAAAGACACCGTGCGCATCCACGCGTTGTCGTGCGTTGATGCGCAAGCGTTGGTCGACGTGTTGCTGCCGACGCGCGACATGTTGCTGCAGCCGTTTGTCGAAGGCATCGTCGGCGGCGAAATCAGCGTGCACTACATCGACGGGCACTACTCGCACACCGTCAGCAAAGTGCCGATGGCCGGCGAGTTTCGTTCGCAACCGGAATTCGGCTCACACGTCACCGCCATCGAACCGAGCGCGCGCATGCTGCACGTGGCGGACGCCGCGCTGCGCTTGATGCAAGGCAATCTGTTGTACGCGCGCGTCGACTTGGTCGCGGCGGCACACAGCGACGGCTGTTGGCTGATGGAACTCGAGTTGGTGGAGCCGAGCATGTACTTGCGCTGGGCACCGCACGCTGCTGTGCGCTTCGCCGACGCCATCATCGCGCGCGCGCTCACACGGCGTCGATGACGTCGACACCGGTGTCGGTACCGACAATGAGCGCGTGCACCATGCCGCAAAAAAGACCGTGCTCGGCGACGCCCACGATGCGCGACAACGCGTCGGCCAGCGCGGGCGGGTCGGCGATCGGTGCAAACGCGCAGTCGAGAATCATCAGCCCGTTATCAGTCAGGTAGGGCTGCTCACCCACACGGCGCAAAAGCGGCGCGCCACCCAAGCGCTCGATCGCCCGCTGCACCACCTTCACAGCAAACGGCATCACCTCGACGGGCAGCGGGAAGGCGTGCAGCTTTGTCACGAGCTTGCTGTCGTCGACGATGCAGTAAAACCGTTTCGACACCGACGCTGTGACTTTTTCGCGCCACAGCGCACCGCCGCCGCCCTTGGTTAAGTTGAGGTCGCGGTCAGCTTCGTCGGCGCCATCGAAGCACAAATCAAGCGTGGTGACGTCGTCAAACGACAGCAACGCAACGCCGTGCTGTTGCGCCAGCGCGCGCGTGGCGTTGGAGGTTGGCACGCAGCGCACGCGCAAGCCTTCGGCTTTGATGCGTGCGCCGAGTGCGATGACAGCGTGGTTGGCGGTCGATCCAGTGCCGAGGCCGACGCACATGCCGTCTTCAATCAGCATCACCGCGTGCTCGGCCGCGCGGCGTTTTTTGTCGTCGGCGCTCATGCCTTTTTTGACGCGCGCGCTCGACGTGCCGTCATCATCGGCGAGATCTGCGCTGTGGCGCGCGGCGCTGTGCTGTCGCGCGACTTGAGGTGCGCGCTGAGTTGTTTGAGCGCGGCTTCGATGCGCGGCTCGCGGTCCATGCGGTGCGGTGGATCCCAAGGGATCCACGCAAAGTCGTCGTGATCGTGCGGGACGATCACGAGCGGCTCAAGCGCCTCCGCCACAAACACCACCCATGTGCGCCTGCCGTGTTCGCTGGGCAAGACGCGCAAACACACACTCTCCCATAGTCGAATTTGCTGGGGGCGCACGCCAGTTTCCTCTTCAAGCTCACGCAGCGCGCACTGCAGTTCGCCCTCCCCCGGCTCCAACCGCCCCTTCGGGAGGTCGGGGGTCT
The DNA here is from genome assembly GCA_043744135.1 of Deltaproteobacteria bacterium. Lineage (GTDB taxonomy): Bacteria > Myxococcota > UBA727 > UBA727 > VGSZ01 > JAYTVG01. The sequence continues at coordinate 17,048 of JAYTVG010000508.1, forward strand.
TGCCATCCAGCAACACTAAAAATGACCGATGCGGGTGGTCGCGGAACAACAACACGCCGCAGCTGACCTTTGACGCATCACGTTGCACATCCGCATTGTCATCACGCATCACCCGCGTTGTCGAATTCGTGTGCGAAGTGCCGCATACTGCCGCGATGCGTATCGCCATGTTTGCTGTCGCGCTGTGGAGTTTGACGGTGTTGGTCCCGCAGGCGGCGCACGCGATGTGCGGCTGCATGTTGCGGCCACCACCACGGCCGGGCGAGACGGTCAAAGCCAAGATCGTCAACCGCACCTCCAAGGTGATCATGAGCCGCGATGGCGACGCCACCAGCATGACGATGGCGAATGATTTTGAGGGTGCGCCCGCTGAATTCGGCATCGTCGTCCCGGTGCCGTCCGTGATCACCAAAAATGACGTCAAGGTGATCGACAGCTCCGTGTTTGAGGCCCTCGAAAACGCCACAGCGCCCCGCGTGCGCGAGGTGTTCGAGCCCGATTTGTGCAGCATCGGCCGCGGCCGGTCAGCGTCGGGCGGTGGTGCGCCTTTCGCGAGCGCCAACATGGCTGCGCGACCGGGTGCGCCAGCGCGCGCCGCCGACTACGGCGTGAAAATCGAAAGCCACTTTTTCGCAGGGGAATACGAGATTGCCGTGCTCGCGGGCAAGAGCTCCAGCGGCTTGGTCGCGTGGCTGCGGTTGTTTAACTACGACGTGCCGCAACAAGCGCAAGATGTGCTCGACAGCTACGTGAAGCAAAACATGCACTTCTTCGTCGCGCGCGTGTTCATCAAAGAGATGGGCACCGGCGCGCGCACGTTACGCCCGATCCAAGTGCGTTACACCACGCCAAAGCTCATGTTGCCGATCCGCTTAGGCATGGTGAACGCCGACGGCCCCCAAGATGTGTTGGCATTCATGCTGTCAAAGACCGGCCGCGTCGAGCCCACCAACTACCGCAGCGTCAAGATGCCGTCGTCGGCAGAATTGCCGGCGTTCACCAAGGGCGTGTGGTCCGACGTGTACGGCGCGATCTTCAACGAACAAACCAAACGCGAAGACATGCGCGTGGTGTTTTTAGAGCACGCGGGGCAGCTGTCGGATGCAGGTCTTGCGGCGCGCGCCGGTGCGCCCTTCGCCGCGCGCGCGCGCACGTTTGTGACGCGCATGCACTTTCGCTACCAAGACAGCTCCTTTCCCGAGGACTTGGTGCTGCAAAACACCGACGACACCAGCGCGTTTGCGATCGCCATGAGCGCGATGGTCCCCGCCGCTTGCCAAGACCCGCAAGCCCCACAGCGTCGTCAGCGCGAGTACCAAACACTTGCGAACCTGACGGGGTGGCCGATGAACGAGGTGCTGACGCGCGCAGGCGTGCCGGTCTCCGTGACGCCCGAGGAGCCGATAGGCCTACCCGTCGATGCCGGCATCGCCCCTGAGCCACCGCCGCCACCGCCACCGCCGCCGCCGCCACCGCCACCGCCGACGTCGTGGTGGCGACGGTTGTGGAAGTAGTGTTGTGCGTCAGGCGCTGTGGCTGCGTTTGAGCAACTCGAGTTCTTCCAGCGTGCGCGGCCAATCGTCTTTCATCAGCCTCGACATCGCGCGGTCCGCCAGCAGCTTACCGTCGGTTTGGCAGGTCGCGCAGTAGTTGGTTTCGTTGTTGGCGTACACGATGCGC